>JAICPY010000025.1 GCA_025929585.1 Steroidobacter sp. | reverse complement strand
GACTTCTTGATTCGCAACATCCTCGGCATGGATCCGCAAAGCGGCGCGTTATGGGTGAATGAGCACGTGCCGAGCAACAGCGTGGTGCAATTTCATCTGCGCGACGCCGCGACCTCGGCGCACGATCTCGAACGTATCCTCACCAGTTATGCCGCCTCCCGCCCGATCACGAGCGATAGCGGAGCGTTGCTGTTCTCATGCGAAGGCCGCGGCGCCGGCTTGTATGGCCAAGCGGATCACGACAGCAATGCCTTTCGCCGCCTAGTGTGCGACATCCCCATCGGCGGATTTTTCTGCGCCGGCGAAATCGGACCCGTGCAGAACGCAACGTATCTGCATGGGTATACAAGTGCGTTCGCGGTGTTTCGAGAGAAAAAATAGCAAGTCCACAGTCCGCAGTCCGTAGTCTTCAGCCAGAGCCCATGAGTGCGCCCCTTCTTGGTTCCGGCGGTGGACTGTAGACTGCGGACCAAAGACTTCTTTGGAGTTTGCGATGCTCGTGTCTCGCCTCTTCGCACTTGCGTGCGCTGCGCTCTTCTGTGCTTACGCCACCGCTCGAGATAACGAGCCATTCTCAGTCGAGCATCTCGTCAGACTTCAGCGTGTCTCCGAGCCTGCTCTATCTCCGGATGGGCAGTGGGCGGTGTTCACGTTACGGGAAACAGACGTTGCCGCGAATCGTGGGCGCACCGATCTGTGGATAGTGGATGCGATCACGAAAGGCGCACAGCCTCGTCGACTGACGACTCATCCTGAAAACGATCATTCGGCGCAATGGTCGATGGACGGTGCTTACGTGTACTTTCTGTCGACGCGCAGCGGCTCCTCGCAAATCTGGCGCCTGACGGGCCAGCGAGGCGAGGCGGAACAAATCACGGACCTGCCACTGGACGTTGGATCGTTTCAGATTGCACCGAACGGTAACCGCATTGCATTTACGCTGGAGGTCTTTCGCGACTGCGAGACGCTCGCGTGCACCAGTGAGCGTCTGAAGAAGAGCGCGGCTTCACCCGAAAGCGGCATGACATTCGACCGGGTGTTCATCCGTCATTGGGATACCTGGAGCGATCATCGCAACTCCGAGCTCTTCGTGGCGCAGATCGAGGGCAATCGTCTGGGCGAACCACGCTCCGTCAGCCATGCGCTCGATGCCGACATTCCCTCCAAGCCGTTCGGGGATGCAAGCGAGTATGCCTTCTCGCCTGACAGCTCGATGATTGCCTTCAACGCCAGGATCAAAGGTAAGTCCGAACCGTGGTCGACAAACTTCGATATCTATGAGGTCGCGGTGGATGGGGGTGGCTTGCGGAATCTCACGGAGGAGAACCTCGCCTGGGACGCGCAACCCGTGTACTCGCCAGATAACAACTTGCTCGCGTGGCGCTCGATGAAGCGTCCCGGTTTCGAAGCCGATCGTTTCCACATTGTCGTGATGGACCGTAAGAGCGGGCAACGTCGCGCCCTGACCGATGCGTGGGATCGTTCAGTCGCCAGCATGTCGTTCGCGAAGGACAGCCGCACCCTTTATGCGACCGCCGATCATTTCGGCCAGCATCCGCTGTGGTCGATCGATGTGAAGGCCGGCAAGCCGACGATGTTGACCGGACCGGGGCGCGTGGAATCGTTCAGTGTCGGTGACAAGGAGATTCTGTATTCGCTCGCCTCGCTGAAATCCCCTGCCGAACTTCAAGTGCTCAATCCCCGCAACGGCGATGTGCGTGAGCTGCCCAAGTTGAACGCCAGCGCATTGTCTGCTGTGGCGATGGGAGACCCGGAGCAATTTACGTTTGCAGGCGCGAACGGCGAGACCGTTTACGGTTACGTGATGCGCCCGGCGAACTTCGACGCGAAACGCCGTTATCCGATCGCTTTCATCGTGCATGGAGGACCGCAAGTTTCTTTCGGGAACGCGTGGAGCTATCGATGGAATCCGCAAACCTACGCAGGAGCGGGCTTCGCACCGGTCTTCATCGACTTTCACGGCTCGCCTGGGTACGGCCAAGCATTCACTGATTCGATCAGCGGCGACTGGGGCGGCAAACCTTTGGAAGATCTCCAGAAGGGTTTCGAAGCCGCAGTAGAAAAATTCCCGTGGCTCGATGCGGGTCGTGCATGCGCGCTCGGCGCATCCTATGGCGGCTACATGATCAATTGGATCGCAGGCAACTGGTCGGAACCATTCAAGTGCCTAATCAATCATGCGGGCATATTCGACAGCCGGTCGATGGCGTATACGACCGAAGAACTATGGTTCGACGAATGGGAGCATGGCGGCCCTCCTTTCGAGGTGCCCGAGAATTTCGAGAAACACAATCCTGTGAATCAGGTCATCCAGTGGCGCACTCCCATGCTCGTGATTCACGGCCAACGCGATTACCGCGTGCCCTACTCCCAAGGCATTTCCACGTTCACCGCATTACAGCGGCGCGGCATTCCAAGCCGCCTATTGATCTATCCCGACGAGAACCATTGGATCTTGAGACCCGCGAACAGCATCCAGTGGCACAAGGAGGTGGAGGCATGGATGAAGAAGTGGACGTCGAGGCGAACCAGCGAGACCGGTGGGAGCGAAGGAGTGACGAGGTGACAGCGTGGCGGTTGATATGGTGACGAGGTGACGACGTCAGACGCGTGCAGCGTGCAGCGTGCAGCGTGCAAGAGGATCGAGCGCGATGTTTCACGTCAAGTGTGTTCGTCGGCCTTTCTGAGGTGAGTTGCGCAAGCAGACCCTCACCCGCCGCTACGCTCGCGGCCTCTCCCTAGAGGGAGAGGCGAATCCTTCTGAGTTCTTTTGATTCCCTCCCCTGCTTGCAGGAGCAGGTTAAGGTGGGTCCTTTCGATTCCCTCCCCTGCTTGCGGGGGAGGGTTAGGGTGGGGGCCTCTTTGCCGCAGGCCACACGCCTCATGCTCTGACTTCGTCACTTTGTCACTACTCCTCATGCCTCCATGCCGCCTGGTAGTTACATCCCAGGCGAATGATTTGCTCTAGCAGTGCCTCGTAAGTCACGCCGGCGGCTTGGGCGGAGTCTGCGAAGTCTTCTTTGTGGCTGATATTCGGATTCGCATTGGCTTCGAGCACGTAAACGCTGCCATCAGGACGCATTCGAAAATCCATGCGCGCATAGCCGCTCAAGGATAACGCTCGATAGATACGCTTAGACAGTTTGTCTAGATAGGCAGCGCAGCCCTCGGGCAGGTTCTGCGCCGCGCCTGTGCTGATGCCGTGTTTCTTCTGGTAGCGGCGGTCCCATTTTACTTTTCGAGTCGCAATGCCGGCCATGACTTCGGGTAACGTGCCGAAATCCATTTCCCACACCGGAAACGTTCGCAAGCGCTCGTTGCCGAGAACACCGACGTATAGCTCGCGCCCCTCGATGTATTCCTCCACGAGCGCATCGGAATTCGTCTGTTCGTGAATAAAGTCGATGCGCTCCTTCAATCGTTCGGCATCCGAGACGACCGAAGCTTGAGAAATGCCTACCGAGGCATCTTCGGTCACCGATTTGACGAACAACGGAAACTTGAGCCGACGCGGCAAGCGATAGCGCCTGCCCTTGCGAAACACGGCAAAGCCCGGTGTGGGGATGCGATGGTAGGAAAGGATCTGCTTGGAGAGCGCTTTGTCGCGCGAGATCATCATGCCGCGCGGATTGCAGCCGGTGTAAGGCTGCTTCATCAACTCCAGGAACGCCACGACGTATTGATCGTAGGTGACGATGCTTTGAAATTCTTCGAGCAAATTGAACGCGATATCCGGCTTCCAATCCGAAATGGCGGTTCGTAGATCGGCAAGGTTGTCTTGCAGTCCCAGCGCTTGCACCGTGTGGCCTGCCTTTTCCAGCGCGGCCATCACGTCATATTCGGTCCTGAACTCGTCTATTTCCTTGTCCGAATAGCCCTTGAGGCTTGGCGGCGGCACGAGGCTTTCGTGCATCAACACCAGCACACGCAGCGGCTTCATACGTTGAAGTTCTTCATAGCGTGTATCGCTCCTGATCGCGTCGCAGGATGTCGAGCATGATCCGCTCCAGCAGGCCGAGCACTGCGCGCTTCGCCTCCCGCTTGGATGTATCGACTACCAAATCCAACTCGCGGCACCGTTGTATCACGGCTCTGAGCACATGGTGCACTAGATAAGGATACAAACGCGAGCGCCGCATCAACAAACGCTCGAGCTGCGGGCGAGATTCGCGAACGAAGGTACTGGCTCGCAAGTTGCGTTTGCCTGGGGTGCGTTTGCCGAATACACGCTTCAATCGCAAGTCATAGGCATCCGGCACATCGATCTCGTATCGCGCTTGCTTATTGCGGTAGTGCTCCCCGAGGGTGCGGGTGTTGTCGCTCAGCGGCTCGACGAAGTCGCGATTATCGACGCGCGGCTTTTCGCCGCGAATCTCATTCATCAGCCAATCCACGTACTCGAGCTTCGCGAGCGCCGGCCAGCCTTGATACTCCCGTCGCCAGCGCGACTTCGGCTGCATCCAAACAGCGAACGTTTCGGCGAAGTCTTCGGTCGGATGGCTCTGAGCGTACCAATGACCGAGGTGTAGTACGTAGCTACGGCTTGCGGGGCGCACCCGATACATATCTGGGTAGGGCGCCGAAGCCTTGCCGAAAGTCTTTCGCCATCCTTTACGACGCCGCAAGCGAAACGCATTGTCGATGGCATGACCGACTTCATGTCGCAGGATGCGCATCAGCCAATTCGCATTTCCGCCTTCGACTTCGCCCATGATCTGGCGCTCGAGCCGCATCAGCCTCGGATGAGCCATGTAGAAGGGAATCGCGATGCCCGGAATCCCATCGGGCGAAAACCATTCCACCGACAGCCATACATGCGGGCGAAGTCGAATGCCACGCCGCTTGAGCTCGCTATAGATGTTGCGCATCGCGCGCTGAATCGGCGGACTGCGCAGTGACACCTTCAAGTCGCAGAAGCGCACGTTCAGCAAATCCTCGTCACTCAGTCGAGTCCATGCTGGTTCGCGTCGCGTCTTACGATGGCTCTTCGTAGAAGGTCTTCGTCGTTTGCGCGCAGCCATGAGTGGTTAGTGCAAGCAATGGCGCGCGAGCGATCGCAGCGCGGGTTCGTCCGGCAATCTGGAACGCCACTCGGCCGGAATCGCATCGATGCCGTAGTGAGCACCGGCCAATGCGCCGCAGAGCGCAGCGGCACTCGCGAGCGCCTTGCGCTGTGTGAGGCAGCGCAGAACCGCGTCTTTGAAATTGTCGGCCGCGGCGAATTGTGCATGTGCATGCTCGGTCACGGATATTGCATCGTCGGCCATTTCACCTTCCGATCTCGACTTGCCTGCAAGCAACGCACGCACCGGAGGCTTCAACACTCGCCTGCTAACCAGGCGCATCGTTGCGCCGGAGCGCGTATCGAGTTGCGTCTTCGGCGTACCGTGCAAGGCGTCGATGAACATGGCTGCCCAGACACGGCATAGATCCAAAACGACGGGTGATTGTTGAGTCGTGCGCGAGACCTCGAGCGCCAACTCGATCGCCGCGCCCGGATCGGTACTCGAGTGCAAAACCGGCCCCAAGGTGCGCGCCAGTGAATGAGGATCGAGATTTTTCGGATCGTGCGAACCAGCTTGGACTTTCTTCGACCATTGCCATACCGCCAATGCCCGTTTCAATTCCGGCGGAATCGCAATCACCGTGCTGCGCGTCCAATCGAGATAGCGCTGTAATTGATCGGCGGGGTCGTGTGCGCCGCGTGCGATCAAACTTTCGACGACGCAACGAGTCATGGCCGTATCCGCGCCACTCGTCCACGCGCTTGTTTCTCGTGCTCGTGCCGTCAACGTCGCCGGATCGAACCCACTGGTGGCAACAGCCGTCGCTAAGGCATCTGCGATCGCAAGTCCGACGAGAGCGCCTTCGTAACGCGCTCGCAAGTCGACATCAGCGCCAGGGGGGTTCGCACGATCACGCCACGTGCGCACGAACTGGATTTGGTCCTCGGTTTCAGGCACACGCGGCCAGTTCTTTGATCGCGCACACAAGCGCCATAGATCCTGCAGACGCTCGAGTGCCGCTTCATTGGTAAGGCCGGTGCGCACGAGATGACATGCGATCGTGGTGCCGGTTCGCCCGATGCCGGCGCGACAGTGCACGTAAACGCAGCGTCCGGCACGCAGCTCCGAGTCCAAATAATCGAGAATATCGGCCATGCGCTTGTCGGACTCAGGGATGCTGTGATCACTGATCGACCATCGCCGATGCCGTATCGGCTGCTCGGTGAGCTTACCGAGCAGGCCTTGATAAGCCGGGAGCTCCTCCTCTTCGGTGAGATCCAGAAAGCTGGTGACTCCGGCGGCGAGGAGACGCTCGAGCCGCTGCATGGCGTCGGCGCGCGAGGTTGAGCCGGGGTACTCGCCCGCGAGCAGGCGGCCGGGCACGACCCAGTAACTGTTCGGGATCGGAGTCGGTAGGCTTGTTTCATCGTCGAGCATGCGCCGTAATGATACGGCAGGATGGCGACGGACTTTCGTCGGATCTGAGCGAGGCGGATCGTATGCAATCCGAGCGGGCGTTTATCTGCGGCTCGCTACCCTGTACGCTCTTTCATGCGATTCATACGATTGCGGCAAAGTAGAAAAACGAGGTCCTGCATGTCCGTGCTGAAACGAATGTTCGCGGTACGATCCATCGATTCGATCGTACGGGACCTCGAGTCCGCGCCTAAGTTGAAACGCGTGCTGACGGCGCGATCGCTGACAGCCATCGGGCTCGGATCCACGATCGGTACCGGCATTTTCATTCTCACCGGCACCGTCGCCGCGAATCATGCCGGCCCCGCGCTCACTCTGGCGCTGCTGATCGCCGCCATCGGATCGGCATTTGCTGCGATTTGTTATGCCGAGTTCGCTGCGATGATTCCCGTCTCCGGCAGCGCTTACACCTACTCTTACGCGACGCTGGGTGAAGCGATCGCCTGGATCATCGGCTGGAATCTGTCACTGGAATATCTGATGTCAGCTTCCGCGGTCGCAGTCGGCTGGTCCGAGTATGTCGTCAATATCCTCGGCGATTGGGGTATTCAACTGCCTTCCGCACTGATCAATGCGCCTTTCGGCAAAGGCGAGGACGGCTCTTTAGGCCTTACTGGCGCAATCATCAACTTACCGGCGGTATTGATCATCGTCGCGCTCGGCTCGGTGTGCTACGTGGGTGTGCGCGAATCCTCCACTGCGAATAACGTAATGGTAGTCATCAAGGTATTGGTGATCCTCGTGTTCATCGCGGCGGGCCTCGCGTTCGTGGACACATCGAATTGGGCTCCTTACATCCCGGAGAACACTGGCAAGTTCGGTGAGTTCGGTTGGAGCGGCGTTCTGCAGGGCGCGGGAATCATTTTCTTCTCTTATGTCGGTTTCGACGCCGCATCGACGACAGCGCGTGAGGCGCGTAATCCAAAGCGCGATGTGCCGCTCGGCATTCTCGCGGCGCTGGTAATCTCATCGATCCTGTACATCGCAATGGCCGCGGTGATGACCGGCATGGTTCCCTATCCTGCACTCAACGCACCCGCCCCAGTGGCAGTGGCGCTTGATGCCCATCCGGAATTGTCATGGCTCGCGAGTCTGGTGAAGCTGGGAGCCATCGCCGGCATGACTTCAGTCATTCTCATGTCCCTGCTGGGACAGCCTCGTATCTTTCTCGCAATGAGCGAAGACGGTTTGCTCCCACCTGTCGTACGCAAAGTACACCCCACTTATCGCACCCCGCATGTCGCCACGGCGTGGACGGTCGTACTTGCGGCTTTGTTCGCAGGCCTCTTTCCGCTCAACGTTCTCGGAGAGTTGATTTCGATCGGCATCTTGCTCGCATTCACGGCCGTTTGTATCGGAGTACTAGTACTGCGCTACACGCGTCCCGACACGCCTCGCCCTTTCCGCGTTCCTTTCGCTCCGGTCACGTGCGTGCTCGGTGCACTCGTCTGCGGCGGAATGACCTATTTCCTCCCTGCCGATACCTGGTGGCGCCTGCTCATTTGGACGGCCCTAGGGTTCTCGATTTACGCGGCGTACGGGTATCGGAATAGTAAGTTGAGAGCGGAAGGAAGATGAGGTGACGGGTGACGGGTGACCGGTGACGGGTAAGAGAAAGGCGGATGCTGGAGTGCTTTTGATATTTCTTGCTCGTCACCCGTCACTCGTCACCATCCCTCATCCGTGAATCCCCGCCATCACTGTCTTGCCTCGCCTTTGCGCGATTGAAATCCTCAAACTCAGGTCTATTTCGAGGCGATGGCTGCCAATGTGCAGCGAGGCCCGATAGAGCGATGCCGACGGCTTCGGCGAGGAGTTTTTTGTGATTACAGAGCTCAATGGCAGCAATTTCGATGCGACGTTGAAAGAATTCAAAGTACCGGTGCTGGTCGATTTTTGGGCGCCATGGTGCGGGCCGTGCCGAGTGCAGTTACCGATTCTCGAGCGGGTCGATTCGGATGCCGGAAGCGCGTATCGTGTGTTCAAGGTCAATGTCGATGACAACGAGCAACTCGCAGTCAGATACGGCATCACCTCCATACCTACGCTTCTGTTGTTCCGCAACGGCGAGTTAGTCAAACGCCTGACCGGCTTGCAGCAGGAAAGCGCGTTACGCTCTGCGCTGCTGGACGCCGCGCAGAAGCCCGAGGAATCACGACATGCAACGACGAACGACTTCGCGAAAGCCGGTACCTGAACGCTCGGCGAGTGGGCACGATTTGCGCCCGCTCGATACGGCTCAACGCGAGATACTCGCGCAGCAACTCACGCCCGAAGAGCGCCGAGTGATTTTGAATCAAGGGACGGAACCACCGTTCTGCGGCACGCTGTTGAACAACAAGACGGCGGGTGTCTACACCTGCCGTCTATGTTCACTGCCGCTGTTCAAAGCGGATGCAAAGTTCGAATCGGGCACCGGTTGGCCGAGCTTCACTAAACCGTTCGATGTGGATCACATCGCCGAAATTATCGATGAGAGCCACGGCATGATCCGCGTCGAGATCCGCTGCCAACGCTGCGATGCACACCTCGGCCACGTATTCGACGACGGCCCCCCGCCCACTCACAAGCGATATTGTTTGAATTCGGTGTCGATGAAGTTCGTGGCGGATCAAGCGACGTGACGTAAGTGATGAAGGTGATGGAAGTGATGTAGGCAAGAGGCGTCGCTCTTAAATCTGACCTCCATTACGTTCATCACTTACATCACCTGCATCACCTTCATCACTAATCCTTATGCCTATGCCCCGCGAACGAGATTCTATCCAGCACTCCCATCATCACGGCTGAGACCACGAAGGTGAGATGGATGATCACGTACCAAAACAGAGATTCGCTTTTGTGTCCGGGCACCTCCATGAACGCTCTCAATAGATGAATGGAGGAGATGGCGACGATCGAGGACGCGACCTTGAGCTTGAGCGAGTTGGCATCCAGCTTGCCGAGCCAGCCTAGCTTTTCGGTACCTTCCTCCACATCCAGCCGGGACACGAAGTTTTCGTAACCGGAAAACATCACCATGATGATCAGGCTGCCGACGAGGACCATGTCGACCATCGCTAGCAGAACGAGCACCAGGTCCGATTCGGCCATCTCCACCACGTGGAACATGAGGTGGTACAGCTCCATAAAGAATTTGATGCCCAAGGCGACCAGCGCCAGCGACATGCCCAGATAGATGGGAGCCAATATCCACCGGCTCGCAAACAACAGCCTCTCGATCGTCTTTTCCATTCATTCAGCCTCTTCGGACAGCGCAGCGCATTCTAACGGGTATGGCTTTACGAGTCTTTTGGCTCTTGAAGCATGCGGGCGCCACTGGCTTTCGTCGAGAACGCCGACCGGACTTGGGGGTTTTGCGTAGGTCTGTACCGCTATTGGCGTCCGCTACGCTCGAAGCGTAGAGTCGGCCCAAACAACCACGCGGCCACATCGAACCCTAGGCGAGCAGCGGAGGCCGCATGGCGGCGGAACATAACAAGATAGCTCGGAGCCAATCTTTGGCCCTCGGTGAGGCGCGGCTAGAGATGGCCCGCCTGCATGCCACGGCCGGACAGTCATTGCGCGAGCTCTGGCTATCGCTCGCGGAGCTCGCGTTGCAGGCATTACAAGTCGAACGCATCGGCGTGTGGACGCTCATCGACGAAGGACGTGCGCTTCGCTGCCGCTATCTGCTCCAGCGTTCGGACCATGAGTTTTTCCAAGGCGCCATCCTGCGCAGGCAAGACTTTCCAGCATATTTCGAGGCGATGAGTCAGCATCGAGCGATTATCGCTAACGATGCCCTCGGATCCGCAACGACGCAGCAAATGCGCGAAGCCTATCTGCAACCCCTCGGCATCACTTCCATGCTCGATGCGCCCATTTACGTGGAAGGAAATCTCGTGGGCATCGTCTGCCATGAACACGTCGGAAAGCCGCGAACCTGGAGCGATGACGAATGTGCATTCGCCGGCACGGTTGCCGACACCATCGCGCGCCTTTACGGAGAGCACGAGCATCTCAACGCGGAATCGGTGCTGCAAGCGTATCAACGCCATCTAATGGAGCTGAACCGGATGGAAGCGGTCGGCCGTATGGCAGCGGGAATTGCTCACGATTTTCGCGGCATCGTCGGCGCAGCCTTGGGTTTCGCAGAGTTACTGCGTCGCGTACCCGACTTGCCCGCACAAGCCGATCAGTATTCCCAACGCATCATCGATGCATTGGAGCGGGGCCGCAAACTGACCCAGGAAGTCATGAGTTTTGGTAAGGACGAACCGGTCTCGCCACGGGTTCTGGATCCTTTGAACGTCATTGAGAACCTCGCAAAGATGTTCGATGTGCTGTTAGGCAAAGCCGTCAAACTGGAGTTGGATCTCGATGAGCGCGCAGGACGCGTCTTGATCGATCCAGGTCAGCTCGAGCGCGCGCTCTTGAATCTCGTACTCAATGCACGTGATGCAATGGCGAGCGAGGGACGCTTGAAGATCACCTTGCGCGACGCAGTCATCGAAGCGGAAGCCGGCGAGACCGCTACGTACGTGGAGATTGCGGTCTCGGATACTGGCTGCGGCATGGACGAGGCCACGCGCCGCAAAGCATTCGAGCCGTTCTTCACGACTAAAGGCGAAAACGGCACAGGGTTGGGCCTAGTGATCGTCGATCAGATCATTTCGCGCTGCGGCGGCCAGCTAGAGATCGAGAGCACACTGGGCTGCGGCACGACCGTTCGGATTTACCTACCCAGAATCGCAGTGGCTGCGGATGCTTAGTTTAGTGCGCTATCAGGCGCGATAAGAGAGTTCTCGCAACGGGTGCTCTGGTTCAAGGATAAGGGGGAGAAGAAGCGCCCGCAGAACCGTAGTGTCGCAGGGCACTCGTCGCTTGAGCGAGAAGAACATCTCGCGAAGCACGCCAAGCACGCCAAGATTAAGATCGACAATCATGACATCTTGATCAGCTTCCTTTGCGGCCTTCGCGGGCTTTGCGAGAGTCATCTTCCCTGCCTCGCGCCGCCCCAGCACTGGGTGATGTCGCGCCATCTGCTGCTACGCGGCTTCTACTTTTTCGGTCGAGCCAGATCGTCTTCCGCAACAGCGAAGTCCGGGAATGCGGCTTCGAATAGTTTCCATGCCGTATCGGCCTGCACATCGTCACCTTGTTCACGCAGGTTTCGAATGTGCGCGAGCCAAGCTTTGGGATCATGCGTGTACTGCGCAGGTGCTGCTGATGCGACTGCAGTAGCATCTGCAGCATGGTCCAGGTCGCGAACTGCCGCCGGTGGGGGCGCTACGGCGCGTCTGCTGCTCACGGTCGCGTATTGGGAAGCTGGAGTAGGCGACCGCTGCGATGAGCTTTCGACCGCCGTTTCGGCAACACGCTCTTCTGCCACCGAATCGATCACATCGGGTGCGCGCTCGGTTTCCTCCGCCTTTTGCTCCGCCTTCTTGGCTAGCGCTTGCATCTGCGCATCGGGTACCTCCACTTGCGGCGCGAACGCTGGACGAGGAGCGATATCTACATCGACCACCTTTTGATCGTCTCCTCGCGTGGCTCTCTCGGTGGCCGGCGTTTGATTCATTGCCGGCGCAGCTGGCTCAATTGCGTCCGGCGTTGCGGGTTCAGCTACCGTGCGCTCCGAATGCACAACCGAGGGCGCATTCGACGTAGTGATCTCGTGTCGCACGCCGCTCTCGAGCACGATGGAAACCGCAATGACTGTGGATGCTGCAAGTGCTACCGGGACGCTCCATTTTTTCCAAGCACGTGACTTCTCTGCCAGCGGCGAGCGTACTTCCGCTGCGGCCTTTGCCAGGATCTTCTCGTCAAGATCGGGCGGAGGCTCGATGCCGTCAAGCGAATGATAGTGCTCGGACACAGGCGACTTTCGCTGTAGATACTGCTCGAAATCCTTGTCTTCGATTGAGCCGCTCATGTCTGGGCACTCGCGGGTTGATGTTGCTTCAGCGCGGCGCGCAGCTTCGAGACTGCATACCTCAAGCGGCTCTTCGCGGTTTCCATTGCCACGCCCGTGATCTTGCCAATTTCCTCCAGACTCAACCCACTTTCCTCATACAGCACGAACACGTCTCGCTGCTCGGGCGGCAACTGATCGAGTGCGCGGCGAAACTCCGCTTTCATTTGAGCTTCCGAAAGCGCCACATCGGGATGAGCTTGTTCGGCACCAGGCAACTCTTCGGCAATATCATCCACGTCCTGCGCTCTGCCTTCATGCCTGCGGCCGGCACGGCGGAAGTAGTCAATCGCACAGTTGTGTGCGATTCGGTATAGGAAGGTGTTGAACTGCGCGCGTACTTCGTACCGCTCGCGGCTCGCAATCACTTTACCCCAGACTTCCTGAAACAGATCGCTCGCGGTCTCCTGATCTCGGCATGTGCGCAGCAGATAACGATACAACGGTGCTTTGTGCTTCGCATACAGGATCTCGAATGCTCTTAAATCTCCTTTCCGGTAGCGCAGCATCAATGCTGCGTCATCCGCCAACGAGCGTATATCTGCTTCGGAAACAGTCACCGGCGCAACAGCAGCAGCCGCGCTTTGCGCCGATGATTGATTTGAAGCCGGAGCAAGATCCATGTGGTTAGACTACAAGAAGATGAGACTCCGCGTCGTCCGCAACGTCAGACCTTCGCAATGCGATGCCGCGTACGCCGCATTGCAGCCTCCGGTCGCCCGAACCATCAATCGCTGTTGGCATCTTCCAGCTATTCCGCAATCTGCCCTACCCTCTGCTCCACCCTCTGCTCTGGGCCGCCGCTGAGCGAATCGGCCGCCTTGACCAAGCTCAAGAACTCACGACGGTATCCGTGAGGATCTATCCCGAGCCCGCTTTCAGCCAGGCTGTGAACCTCGCCGTAATCAAAGGCTTCCATGTATTTGCCACCCCGAAGCAGCTGACCGAACGCGGCGACCCCGACGGCAAATCGAAAATCATCCGAAGTCTGTGCAAGCGATCGTGCGGCAGCCTTGCGCACTGGATACTCGAGCAGTCGGCTCGAATCGCCCTGCGGAGTCTTGAAGCGAAGGCGTACGTGCGCAAGCTCGCCACGTTTTGAAGCCGCGGGACGCTCCTGTGAATATCGCAACTCATCCACTCGTCCCTTCGCGCCAACGGGCACGATTTCGTACAGCGCCGTTACCCGATGACCCGCGCCAATTTCGCCCGCATCGACTTTGTCGTTGTTGAAATCTTCTCGCGCGAGCACGCGATTCTCATAGCCGATCAATCGGTACTCGAGCACTTCCGCCGGGTTGAATTCCACTTGGATCTTCACGTCCTTGGCTATGGTCAGCAAAGTGGATGACAACTCCGACACCAAGACTTTACGTGCCTCTGCCACGGTGTCGATGTAGGAATAGTTGCCGTTACCCGCATCTGCTAGACGCTCGAGCAATCGATCGTTGTAGTTACCCGTTCCGAATCCCAGCGTCGTCAATGCGACTCCGGATTCGCGCTCGCGCTCCGCTTTGTCGATCAGCGCTTCGAAGTCGACGACGCCGACGTTGAAGTCACCGTCGGTTGCTAGCACGACTCGGTTGATGCCGCCTTCGATATGAGCTGCACGCGCCAGCTCATAGGCCCGTTCGATGCCTTCGGCACCGTTCGTCGAGCCGCCCGCTTCCAGTCGCCCGATCGCATCCAGAATCTGGCGCTTCTGATCGCCGGACGTCGGTTCGAGCACGACGCCCGAGCTACCGGCATAAACGACCATCGAGACTCGATCGCGGGGCGTGAGTTGTTGCGCAAGCAAACTGAACGCATTCTTCAGCAGCGGCAGTTTATCCGGCGATTGCATCGAGCCAGAGACATCGATTAGGAACACCAAGTTCGCTGCCGGACGATTCTCGACATCCACTTCCATGCCCTTGATGCCGATTCTCAGTAGCAGGGCTTCCCTATTCCAAGGTGCGGCAGCCATCTCGGTTGCAACACTGAATGGGACATTTTGATTGGCCGACGCTTGATATTGATAGTCGAAGTAATTGATCAATTCCTCGACACGAACCGCGTCTTGCGGCGGCAACTGCCCGGCGTTCAAGAACCGACGCACGTTTGCGTACGCGCCCGTGTCGACGTCGATGGAAAACGTCGAGACAGGATGCTCGCTCACGAGCTTGACCGGATTGTCATCTTGATGCTGATAGCGTTCGGTATTCGTTGGCTGCTGATATGTCGGAACGCAACACGGGGCAGCCGAAAAGGCGGGTGCCGAAATGGCCGCAGAGCTGGATCTCGCCAACGTCATGTCGGCTTGCGGCGGCGGCAGGGCGACATTCAACTCCACTGGTACCTGTACATTCCTGGCCTCCGATTTCGCCAGATCTGCGTCGACTGCTTTCGCTTCTTTCTCGTGAAGCTCACCTGCCACGACCTCCTGTTGATTGGTATCGCGCGGCGCAGCACACGCAGCCAACACCGCGGCCGCAAGAACGACTGACCCACGACGTGACATATTCTTCATTGGTCTCTCCCAGAAGGGGAAATAGCCCCTTGTAGGAGAGGTAAACGACAGGACGTGAGAAAAGGGTTAAGGCCTTCCCGAGTCCGTGGTCTGTAGTCCACAGTCTGCAGTCTGCAGTCTGCAGGTAAGCCCTCAGCGACTGCGGCGGGGCCTTCGTCTTGTGCACGGGGCGACGGCAGCGTCAGGGCTCCAAAGGAATTCATCCAGAGACGAGACGCTTGCCGGCCAGCCGTATTGAGTGAGATCTACTCGCCCACCGATGAAAATGACGCCTTCATCCTCGAGTTTCCTCATCTGCCTTGCGTAAGCATCGCTCCCAAGAGGAAAGGAGATACGTCCACCGGCATTCATGACGCGAAACCAAGGAATTCGCCGAGCGCTTGGCGTCTGCCTCAGCACTGTGCCAACGAGCCGTGCTCGACGGGGCAATCCCGCTAGCTCCGCGACGGCTCCGTATGTACTGACCCTGCCGCGTGGAATGCGGGCAACTGCCGCAAGGATGAGCTCTGCATTAGTCGGAGCTCGTACCTGCTTGGACTGCGCCGTTTGTTTAGCACTGCTCTCGTTTCTACGCGTGACTGCCATCTCCCTTCATCTCTGACCTGCGGACTAGGGACTACAGACTAAAGACATCTCGTCCTCAGATCGGAATCCGATCATGCACCGTCTCCTGTGCTCGATCGGCGCGATCCGGATTGCGCCGGCGTTCGCCGCCGCTCAGAGCAATGCCTAGTGCGGCAACGAATGGCAGGACGCGTTCTAGAAAGTCGCCGGGAGAATCCGGCAATAGATGGAACAGCACGCTGAGCGTGAATCCAGCCCACATCGCGCCGAGAACCGATCCGGGTCGCAAGCGTTTACCGCTCAGCCGCACGAGTAGAAGCGGTCCGAACGATGCGCCGATCGCTGTGAACGCGAGTAGAGCGTGATCCAGAATGTTTATCGGCATGAGCGTTGCGGTGAAGATCGTGGCTACTCCGACAAGAGCCAGGAGAACGCGCGTTAGCGATATCGAGTGCGCTGAAGTCGAGCGGCGTAGATCGAGGGAAAGTTGGGAGGCCAACGCGAGCATTGGGCTTGCGAGACTCAGCACCAGAGCAACAAACAAGGCCATCACGAACAATGCCCCTAGCCACGGCGGCAATAGACGGATTGCTAGCGCGTAGAACGCTTGTTCGGGATGTTGAAGTCCATCGTAGAGCAAGCGTGCGCACCAACCCGCTACGATCACGGCTGCTAGAACGATAATCGTCCATGCGAAGGCCAGCCATCCTGCCCGGCGCGAAGCGGCGTCATCTTTCACAGCGAGCAATCGCACCATTGCATGCGGTTGACCTGAGATCGCGAATCCCAATGCGAACCCACCGGCGGAAAATGCCAGTGCAACGACGCCGCTCTTACCGCTAAACCAATCGCTGAGCTCTGGACTCATGACGCCGATGCTCGAAACCAGCATGTCCCACTGACCTAGTGCAAAGAATGCGGGAATGGGCAGCAGCAATGCTACACAAGCCATCAGCGCGGCCTGAACACCATCGCACACACTCGCCGCGCGCAAGCCGCCGATGAGCACGCACGCTGTGACCAGCACCACACTGAGCGTTACGATGCGAGCAACGTCGAACTGCGAATCCATGTGCAACAGCTCGGCCGCGGCGCGCACCAGAACAGCACTTTGCAATATCAGGAACAGTACCGAAATGACTGCCGCGGATCGTGTGATCAGCGGTTGCAGGCGATCGCCCGAATCCGCGCTGATCACTTGAGTCAAGGTCTGGGCACCCTGCCCGGCTGCAATTGGGCGCAAGCGAGGCGCAATGTAGAGCATGCTCACGAGGCAGCTGAATACGAAGGATCCCCAGAGCCAAATCGCGGACAAACCCCACGCGAAGGCAGCAGAGGCAACCAAGGTCAGGATCCAGGCGTTGCTTGCGCTGCCGACATAGCCCGCAGCTGTCAGCAACCCGCCTAAACGCCGACTCGCCACTAGAAAATCAGCGGCGTGATGCGTGCGGCGTCCCGACCACGACGCGATCACAATCAGTAACGCGACGAAAGCGAGCAGCGCAAGTTGGATGACGGCAGATCGCGCCATAGTCTCCTTCAGCAGTCATCGGACTCAGGCCGGATCGGCGATGCTACATGAGAGCGATGGCGGGGTGCGACCATCGCTGTAAGTGACCGTGATTCGTGACTAGCGGGTCGTCAGACGAGCTGTTGCTATCCTGGCGCTAATCACGTTTTACGAGCCTCGCCCGTGCAGTGTCTAAAGCCCGACACATCGCACGTGCGCCGCTCACCAATCGCATCGTCGGACGTGCGAGGTCATCGGAAGGCAGACTGAAGAGATTGCCCGCACGCACCGCCCGCATGCTCCTCCACGACCTCCAGCGAGCCATTGGATCGGGAACGGTCTCATCCGTCGAGACGATGACCTCGGGGTCTGAAGCGATCACTGCCTCTTCGCCTATCGCAGGCGCAAGCTCGTTCAAATTCGCAAACACATTCGTTCCGCCACATAGATTCGCAACTTCGCTGATGATCTGTGCGCCGTTGACGGTATAAAGCGGTCGATCGTTGATCTGTAAAAACACCGTGACGCGCGCTCGATCACGATACTGGGTCCGCAAGCCTTCCATGTCGCTCTCGAATTGCGCCGCCGCACTCTGCGCAATGCGTTCAGTGCCGGCGAGCTTACCTAAACGACGCAACTCGGCAACGATGTCCTGGATGCGCTGCGTCGAAAACACTTCTACATGCAAACCGAGCTCGCGAAGTCGTGCGATCGTTTGTTGGGGCGTTCCGGTATCCCATGCCAGAACGGCATCGGGAGCGATTGCGAGGATCCTCTCGAAATCGACCAGGAAGGCATCCCCCACTCGCGGAATGGATTTGGCTGCTTCTGGGTAATCACTGTACTCGACCGTTCCGTATATTCGATCGCCTGCGCCTGCAGCGAAAGCCAGCTCGGTCAAATGTGGAGCGAGGCTGACAATCCTCGAGAACGGCGGACTCGGTTGTTTCGTCGCCGCACTGGAAATCGAGCACGTCCCGAGCCACAGAAAGATCAGCAAAAACTGGGTTAGGAACGTCTTCATGCGGCGCGTGAGCGAATCATCGCGCGAAGACGCGGCCAATCGAATGCCGTGCCCGGATCAGTTTTGCGTCCCGGAGAGACATCGCTGTGCCCGGCAATGCGATCGCATGACAACGCCGGATAGACGGCGCACAGTGCCACGATCACATCCGTAAGCCTCGCGTATTGCACTGGTTCGTAAGCGGCTTCATCGCAGCCTTCCAATTCGATACCGATCGAATAATCGTTACAGCGCTCGCGACCTAAGTAGCTGGATGCGCCGGCATGCCATGCGCGGCGGTGAAAAGGCACGTATTGCACCAACTCGCCATCGCGTCGAATGAGCAAATGCGAAGACACCTTCAAGTTTGCGACCGTCGCGAAGTAAGGATGGACGTGGCTCGGCAGCGAATTGGTGAACAACCGATCGATCCACGGGCCGCCATACTCACCGGGCGGCAAACTGATGCCATGCACGAGAATGAGCTCCGCCATCGTCCCGTCCGGCCGAGGATCATGATTCGGCGAAGCAACTTGCCGCGCCGGCTCGAGAAGACCGGTCGACACATCGATGGATAGTGGGCGATGACGCTGCATTTTGACGATGATGCCAGGCACGGGCTCAGGTGACGAGTGACAGCCCGGAAGAACGTGACGGGTGACGGGTGATGAGTGACGGGTCAGAATATCGGACGTGTGTAGATGACGTATGGATGTACACACATTGTGTCGGTCACGATAGGCACGCCTACTCTGACCTCTACACGGCTACACCTCCGCACGCCCTTTACCCCGCTTGCCCGTCACTCGTCACCCGTCACCCTGTCACCCTCTCCAATGCGCCTAAATCGAATCTTCTGCGAAGGTCCTTTGAATGTTGGCGGTGAGGTACGCCTGCCGTCCGCTGGTGCCTATCACGTCGCGCGCGTACTGCGAATGCGCGAAGGTGCGCCGCTGACAGTGTTCGACGGCTCAGGCGGTGAGTATCAAAGCGAGATCAGTCGAGTGGAAGGCGATGCAGTGAGCGTGAAGCTCATGCATCAAACCCCTGGAACGGCGGAGTCGCCGCTGAAGATCACACTCATCCAAGGAATCTCTCGAGGTGAGCGGATGGACTGGACGTTGCAGAAGGCAACCGAACTGGGGGTCACCGCAATTGCACCCGTGCTGACGGCGCGCAGTGTCGTTCGCTTGGATGATAAGCAAGCGGCAAAGAAGCAAGGGCATTGGCGCGGTATCGTGATCGGCGCCTGCGAGCAATGCGGTCGCACTCGCGTTCCCGCGGTCAGCACGCCTACACCGTTGCGTGACTATTTCTCGAACGTGCGAAAGGAAGGCATGCGACTCGTGCTCAGCCCGTCCGCACCAGGTTCTCTCGCAGGCTTAGCCAGCTTGCCGACCAAAGTAGAGCTTCTGATCGGACCGGAAGGCGGACTCGACGACGATGAGCTCAGCGCGGCACGCACCGCAGGCTTTACGCCCGTGCGCCTAGGTCCTCGAGTCCTGCGAACTGAAACGGCTGCGGTCGTGGCACTATCGGTGCTGCAGGCGTTGTGGGGAGACCTGCAGTAGGAAGGGGGTAATGAATAGGGGGTAGGGGATAGTTCAGAAAAGAGCGAAATTTTTCTGGGTCTCACTTCTTGCTATCCCCTACCCCTAATCATTGCCCCTATGCATTACCGCTACGCGGCGCGCGTTTCCTCACTAATCATTTCTTCCAAATGCTCGAAATCCGGAATCAGTGGTGATTCGTTCAGCATGCGCACTTGGCACAGGATCGGGCCGCGCTCGGGGAAGCTGCGGCTGGGATCGGATTTGACGACGTCGCCGTTGACGCGCACGAGCTGCGGGAAGCCTTGTGTGATTACGCCGAAGTAGCCGCTGGTGATGTGATTGCCCAAAGCAACGAACACCACGATGCGCGTGCGCGTGCCTGGCACAGGCAATGCTTGACCACAGGCTGCCTCGAAAGAGATCACCGGAACAGCGCGTCCGCTCCAGTGAATCGTTCCGAGATACCAGGGCGGCGCGCCTTCCATTCTTTCCGGCGCCTGCCAGGTAATGACTTCTGCGACGCAAGCGCGTGGCACGATGAGCCGCTCCTGCGTCAGCGGGATCAGCAGGCTGTAGAGCTCGTGGGCGGGGATGTCACTCATGGGACGGTTGACGGTTGACGGTTGACGGTTGACGGTTGACGGTTGACGGTTGACGGTTGACGGTTGACGGTTGACGGTTGACGGTTGACGGTTGACGGCAAAAAAGGTTGCGTGCTCTTTTCTGGCTGTCAACAGCCAACTGTCAACCGTCAACCATTTTCCTCATGATGCCCTTCTGCGTCGGGCTTCGACGAGTGGGTGAATTGCATCGAGTAGCTGGTTCTCTTGATACGGCTTACCCAGATAATCGTTCACGCCGATTTCGATCGCACGGGCGCGGTGTTTTTCGCCGACGCGTGAGGTGATCATCACAATCGGTATATCCGAGAATCTTTCATCGGCGCGCACGTGGCTCGCGAACTCGTAACCGTCCATGCGAGGCATTTCGATGTCGAGCAAGATGATGTCGGGTACGTTGTCTTGCAGAATCGACAATGCATCGACGCCATCCTTCGCGGTCATTACTTTCATGCCGTTGCGTTCGAGCAGCCGCTGCGTCACGCGACGCACGGTAATGGAGTCGTCCACCACCAGCGCGAACGTACGCTTATCTTCCTTCGGCAGCTGAGTTTCGAGTGCGCCTCTGCTGCGCCAATCCGAACGCACCAGCGTTGCCATATCCAGAATGATGACGATGCGTCCGTCGCCCAAAATCGTAGCGCCGGCAATACCGCGGATCGTCGCGATTTGCGGGCCGACGGATTTCACCACCATCTCGCGGCTACCGACCAACTCGTCCGTGACGATGGCGGTCGAATGCTCGCCCGCACGAATGAGCAGCAGCGGCACCGACACGTCCATCTCGGGCAGAACGGACGGCCCGCCGCCGACGAACGCGCCCAAATGCTGGAAGCGGTAGACCTGACCGCCGTACGAGAACGTCGGAGTTTCTTCGCTCAAGTGTTTTTCAACTTCCGAGCGAGGCACGCGGGCGACACCCTCGACGCTCGGCAATGGCAGTGCATAAAGCTCTTCACCGGTACGTACGATCAGCGCCTGCGTAATAGCAAGCGTGAACGGCAGACGGATCGTGAACTTCGTGCCTTGACCCGGCTTCGTTTCGGTCACGAGTGCGCCGCCGAGCTTTTTGATTTCCGTGACGACGACGTCCATGCCGACACCGCGGCCGGCATGTTGCGTAACCGAGCTTGCGGTACTAAAACCAGGCTCGAGAATCAATTGCAGCGCTTCTTCGTCGCTCAGCACACGTCCCTGCGGAATCAATCCGCGTGACTTTGCGCGCTCGCGCACTGCTTTGACGTCAATTCCACGACCATCGTCTTCCAACACGATGACCATCTCGGAGCCTTCGCGATGCAGGCCGACTTTGATCGTGCCGCCTTCGGGCTTGCCGTTCGCTACGCGCTCCTGCGGATCCTCGATGCCATGCACGACAGAGTTGCGCAGCATGTGCTCGAACGGCGGCAACATGCGCTCGAGCACTTGCCGATCGAGCTCGCCCGATGCACCGACCACTACAAGCTCAGCACGCTTATTGGTGTCGGCAGCGACTTGTCGCACCAGTCGTGTCAATCGCTGCACGTGCCGCTGGAACGGCACCATGCGCGTGCGCATGAGCCCGTTCTGCAATTCGGTGACTACGCGCGATTGTTGGAGCAGAAGGTTCTGCGCTTCGCGCGTTAGATTTTCCAGCAATCCTTCGATGCTGCCGACGTCGCTGACCGATTCGGCGAAAGCTCGCGAGAGCTGCTGAATGGTCGAGTAGCGATCCAACTCGAGCGGATCGAAATCCGCACGGCCTGGATGCTCCTCTTCGTGCCGATGCAGGATTTGTGCTTCGGTTTCGAGCTCGAGCTTGCGTAGCTGATCCTTCAGACGCGTGACCGTGCGGCCAAGCTCTGCGAGGTTGAACTCGATGGATGAGACCTGTTGTTCTAAGCGCGAGCGGAAGATGCTCACTTCGCCGGCGTTGTTCAGCAGAGTGTCGAGCAAATCCGCATCGACACGCGCGAATTCCTGCCGCTCTTGCACCTGTGGTTCACGCCCCGGTGGCAGTGCAGGCGCAGTGAACTCAGGCATTCCAGCATCTTGATCGCCCTCATCGGGCGGCAGATCAGGTTGCAGTGCTGCGACGTCGATTGCCGTGTGCACGCCGGTTGCGATGTGCTCGGGTGGATCTTCGACTCGAACGGATTCGCGCGGAGCGGCAGCGCCAAGCTCATCGGCGCCGAACTCGACATCGATGTCCATTTCATCGCCGATTGAATCCGTCGACGCTTCCTCGAGTGCCTCCGCCATTGGCTCCGTCAGTACGGGAACGATGTCCGTCTGCGAAACCGCATCAGGTTCGAACGAATAGTCCTCGGAAACCTCAGAAGTATCGATGCTCTGCGGTATCGATGGTGCTTCGGCCGTAGAGGTGATCTGGGGCTCAAGTGCAGGTTCTGCGGATGTAGCGGGCGCTGGCGCTGACTCGGTGTGCGGTTCATCGATCGGCTGTCCAGCCAATCCACGAATGCGATTGATCAATCCGCGCGCGGTGCGGCAGCGGCCGCCTTGGCTCACGGTATCGCGCATCTGGTGCAGCTCATCCAAGCTGGCCTGAAGCGCATCGAACACGGGTTGCTCTGCCGGGATCTGACCGTTCTCGATCAGCTGCATGAAGGTTTCGAGCTCATGGCTCAGATCGCCCATTGCACGAATCCCGGCCATGCGCGCGCCGCCTTTCAGAGTGTGCAGGGCGCGCTTCAGCTCGAAGGCCAGCGCGGTGTTACTTCGATCGCGAATCCAATCCGACAAAGAACGATCTGCCGTTTCGAGCAGCTCGGTTGCCTCATCAGTAAAGATCGCGGCGACCTCGGCATCGAAGTCTTCGTCCACGACTTCTTCTTCGATTACCGGTGGAGCAGGTGGCGGCGCCGGAGTCGCTGCTGGAGGTTTAATAGCAGCAATAGGCGGCGACGTTACTACTGGCTGCGGCTCAACAGGGGCAGCGATCGACGCTGGCGCGTCCTCTTCGGCGGGTTGCAGTGTTTCAACTGGCTCTTCAGCGGCCTGAAGCTCCGCTTCGAAAGAAGCCGCGATAGCCGCCAGCTCGGCATCTTGCGAATCAACCACGGCGGGCACGGCGGGATGCGCGAACTCGGAGTCCGTTGCGGCACCGAACTCCATCGCAATGTCGGGTTCCTGCGTAGGCTCGACCATTTCGCTGGCGACGAACTCGTTCTCGATCGCATCGGCGCCCAGGGCGTCAAAGTCGGCGAACGCAGCATCCTTCAACTGACTCTCATCGAGCTCGGAAGCTGTGATCGTTTGCGAAGTGTCGCGAAGCTCCGGTACGGCGATTGTCGGCGAGCTTTCGGGTACGGACAGCTTGGGCTGACGCACAGTGTCGGAAGGCGCCTCCCCATCCAAATATTCGTGCTCGACGAAATCCTGAGCGAAATCTTCCGCACTAATCTCGATTTCTTCTTCTGGGGTAGCCGCCGCGGGCTCGTCCAATTTCAACGCCGGACGCTGAACGGTCTGGCCTTCATCGGCGACGGACTGGGTAATCTCGAGCGGCGATGCCTCGGCCAACATCGGAGCCTCGAACTCTGCAGCCCACGCGGCCGTTTCGACCACGATGTCGTCGCGCCCAGTAACGATCAAACGTGCCAGGGTGTTGCTCGTGATCTCGACGTCCTGAACTTCCTTGAACAGTTTGTCTACATTCTCTGCCGGAGGATCCAATGCAGGCGGTTCAGGTGCTTGGTCCGCTCCGGTGACCGTCATCGTCGCTTCGTTATCCGTCTTCTCAGCTGGGAAGTTATCGAAGCTCCAGTGCAGCATGTCGAGCGCGGAGGCATCCGTAGGCTCGATCTCGACCACATCGTTCGCGTTGAGCGTCGCTTCGAAACTATCTGCGGAGAACACATCGGTCACCGACAGCATATCTGGAGGAGCGGCTGCGGGATCGGGAGCGCGATCGAAGTTCGGATATCGTTCAGGAACCTCGGCAGTCTCGCGCAACACAGGCATTGCCGTGGTGACGTCGATGGTTTCCGCGAGCCGCGATATCTCCACGTCGATTGCGTGCTCGAGCTCCGTCAGCCGGGCAACGATGCGGTCGTGATCCAAGAAAAAACCCGTGTCTTCGTGGATGTGATCGACGACTTTCTGAATCGCATCGACCGAGTCTTTTAGCGCCTGCAATCCGACCGGCGGAAGACCGATCGAGTTGTCGTAAAGCTTGCGAACGTAACGATTCAGGGGCTCTGCAATCTTGATGCCGTGACGAGCACCGGCCGTTTTGGCCGTGCCGCTGAGCGTGTGACACGAGCGATGCAAATCCTCCGTCACTACGAACGGCGGAGCGCTGAGCGCGCAGGCGTCTATGAACTCACGAATGATCGCGAGATGGCCCGCGGTTTCTTTGCTGTAGATGTCGTGGAGGGTTGGATCCATGGGCACTGCGGCTGTTTTTTTTTCAGCCGGCTTAGCGGGTGCCGGCGCTGCTTCCGTCAGCACCGGCGGCCGCACGATCGCAGGCGCGGGAGCTGATGTCGCAGTTACACCCGAGGCGGGCGCGTTCGGACGCACGCCGGCAATCTCGTTCGCTTGCGCAATGATGCGCGCGATATCGACTTGTGGTGCGCGCCCGCTTTCGAGCTGCTCAACCAATTCGGGTACCGCTGCGACCGCTTCTCGCAACAGCCCCATCATGTCTGGCGTGCGATCGAGCGTCTTGTTGATCACGCGATTGAGCAGATTCTCGATCGACCAGGCGAACTCACCGATCAATACCGCTCCGACCATGCGGCCGCTGCCTTTCAACGTGTGGAAGGAACGTCGTACGTTGGTGAGCGATTCCTGATCCTGCGGGTTCTCGTCCCACAGCGGGAACAGCTGCTTCAACTTCGTGATCTCGTCCTTTGCCTCCTCGATGAAGAGCTCCAAGAACTCCGGATCGATTTCGCGATCGACGGCCTTTGCAACCGGCGCCGCGGCAGGTTGCGCGGGTTTCGCCGCTGGAGCAAGGGGCTGAGTCGGTGCGAAGCGTTGCGCGGGATTCGAAGGATCCAGTACGGCAGTGCGCTCGTGCTCGGTCGGCGCCGCGACCGTCTGTGACAGCGGCTCGATAACGAGTGTACGGATATGATCGCCGTTGTCCTCGTACTCCATGCCACGAGGAACGGGTTGAGTGTCGGCTAGGAATCGCAGGCAAGTCTCGGCGTTGTCCAGCATGTACCAAGGATCGGTACGACCGGCCTGAATCGTTTCCATGTAGTACTCGACAGCGACGATCGCGTCCGCGAGCCGGTCGACTGCCTCTTGCGGCAAAGTCATGCCATCGGTGCCGATGAACTGCCCCAGCGAGCGCTCGATACCTTCCATGATTTCCACGGCGCGCGTCTTGCCCAGCATCAGCAATCCAGCCGTGATGCCGCGCATCAACGCCGGGATTTGATCTGCGGCTTGCGCCTCGCGCGGTTTTTCGACCGACAACGCAATCGCTTCCTTGATGCGCGCCATATTGACGATGCATTCGCGTAAGACCGCTTCGGCCACTTGCCTGAATTCGATCTCTTCGGGACCGGCAGGCTTCGCTGGCGCACCGGATTCGGCGCTCGAAGGTACGATCATGCCGACCAGCTGCTCATCGAGGCTGTCCTCTACTTTGATGAGCGTTGCGGCCATACGCAGCAACGTGCCTTCGTTCGCCGCGCTGCGTTGTGCCACGATGCCTTGCAGATCGTTCGTTTCGGCTTGCACTTTGTCGCGCAATTCGCCGAGTCCGAGCACGCCAAGCGTATCGCCGATTTTCTTCAACAACTCGAGCTGCGGCGCAAGCTCATCGACTTGCGTGCCGCCTTGGCGGACGAACATATCGAGCGCATCTTTCACGCGCCCCAGGTCTTCTTTGATTGCCGCAGCGACGGTCTTCATCAGCTTGACCGACGGCGCGGACAAGCTTTCGCGCGCTTGCTCGACTTGATCGTCGACCGGCAGCAGCTCGCTCAGCCGGAACGAAGCACGCACCGCGGACACACGTGAGCCAGTGCTGCGAGCCCGAGCAACGTAGTAGAGAAGATTATTCAACAGCTCGAGCGGCGGTGAATCCGAATACCGCGTTTCGCCTTGCTCGTACAAGCGTTTCAGCTCGCGATCGGCTTGGCCCAGCAATCGCTTGACCGAGGCGCTGCCTTCCAAGCCGCCTTCGCGCATAGCTTCGAGCACCGCACCGACAACCCACCACAACTGGAATACCGGTTGTGTCGTCGCCACCTGCTCGAGCTTCTCGGCAGAGCGCGAAAGAATTTCGAGGTTCTGATCGACGCGCTCGCCTTTGATCCAGCCGAGCAAGCCCAGTTGGAAGCGAGTGCGGAGCTTCCGCGCCCATTGCGAAACTGTCATCGCGCCTTCGCCGGTAGGCGACTGCACGGGGCGCGCTTGTTGATCCGAGCTCAAGTTCAACAGCAGCAGTGTCCCTTCGGACAGCAACGCATGACCGCGCACTGCACGCAAATCGTTGAGCAAGGGCAACAACACCAGCGCCATGTCGCGACCGCCGCTGAGCACGCGCTCCAGATACGTCGGCAACTGCACCATCGAGCGCATCAGGGCATCGAGACCTTCGGCAAGGTGACGCTTCTCGGCGAAATGGTCGATCAGGTACTTCGCGACCTGCCCCATCTCCTCGGCAAGCAGCGCGGCACCGTAAACCTCGGCCACACGCAGCGCGCCATGCACCGAATGCAAGTGTTCGTTGCACTTGCGTAACAACGCCAAGTTCTCTTGCTGCTCGCCGAACGTCTCGAGCGCGGCCCGAGCATCGTTGAGCTCGCTCGCAAGCTCACGCGCGACGATATGCAGAGTTTGGGATGAAACCTCGGCCATGAGTTCAGACAGCCTGTGCAGGAGCAGCGAGGGACGCGCCGCTAATGTGAACGGCGGACGGGGGACGGCGGACGATGAAAGGCACGGTTTCGCAGCAGATGGCGGTAACGCCTGCTGCTTTGCGCGAGCCTCCAGCCTTCAGCCTCCAGCCCTTCCCGCGGAGTTTGTGCGTCATCGACATCATGGCTCCTCGATCAGCTGGCAAGGCCACTGACTTTCTTCGGAGCTGGACGACCTACCGGTGCAACAGCAGGCGCCGACTTCTTGGTCGGATCGGTGAGCAATGCCGTACCACCGGAGGCGTTATCGGGTAGACGGAATCCAGCGACCGATTTACGAAGCTGTGCCGAAAGCTCAGCGAGCTTGCCGACGGAGTTCGAGGTCGCCGCTGAATTCTCGGCGGTCTGCGAGCTGATCTCGCGCAGCACTTGCATGTTGCGCGCGATGTTTTGCGCGGCAGAGGCTTGCTGACGCGAGCTTGCGGAAATGTTTTGCACCAAGCTTGCGATCTGATTCGACACTTGCTCGATTTCCTCGAGTGCCGCACCGGCGTTCTCGGCAAGCAACGCTCCACCGACGACGTCCGTCGTGCTGCGCTCCATCGATACGACCGCTTCGTTCGTATCGGCCTGAATGGTGCGCACCAGCACTTCGATCTGCTTGGTTGCGTTCGCGGCGCGCTCCGCGAGGCGCTGCACTTCATCGGCGACGACTGCGAAACCGCGGCCCGATTCACCCGCCATCGAGGCTTGAATGGAAGCGTTCAGCGCCAGGATGTTGGTTTGCTCGGCAATATCGTTGATGAGCTCGACGATGTTGCCGATTTCTTGCGAGCTTTCACCCAGCCGCTTGATGCGTTTGGAGGTTTCCTGAATGGTTTCGCGAATCGCGTTCATGCCATCGATCGTGCGACGCACCGCATCGCCGCCCTTGTGAGCGACGTCGACCGAGTGACGTGCGACGTCGGAGGAACGCTCGGCATTTCCGGACACTTCTTCGGTAGAAGCTGCCATCGCGGCCACGGATTCGGAAGCCAGCACGATTTGCTTGGATTGCGCGACCGAAGCCTTGGCGAGGTGCCCTGCCGAGGCCTGTGTTTGCTTGGCAGCGGCGTCCAAAGTGATTGCGGAGTTGCTGATCGTTGCAACCAGCTCACGCAACGCTTCGATTGCATAGTTGATCGAATCTGCGATCGCGCCGGTGATGTCTTCGGTCACCGTCGCCTGAACGGTAAGATCGCCGTCTGCCAAGCTCGATAATTCATCGAGCAAGCGCAGGATGGCTTCTTGGTTGCGTTCGTTTTTGCTTGCTTGCTGCTCCATCGCTTTGCGGATGTTGCCGCTCTTCGCATGAAGCAAGATCATCAGGAATAGCGTGAGGATCGCGCCGGTGAGCAGTCCCAGCGGAATTTTCGAATCGCTCAGGATGCCGGGCGCACCGGTTTCGGCGACGCCGACTCGGCTCTCGAATTGCGAATAGACTTGATTGCCGCTTGCTGCGAGGGCAACACCTGCTTCGCGCGCAACACGCACGCGGTCGGCGGAGCTGATCGCAACACGCAGTTGCTCGCTGAGCTGACCGTACAAGGCGTTGGTCACTTTGAACTGGGCCTCGGCCTCTGCGCCGGAGACTCTTGGCAGGCCTAAACCTGCATCTTGGCCGCCCAGGCCGCCGATCACCTGACCCATATAGTCATTGCTGTCGGCAAGGCGACGTGCGATGCGCGTCGAGTCACCGATGCCGCCCGCCAATGCATCCATGTCCTGCTGAATTCGTTGTCCGGTGAGCTCGAAACGCTCCAGATGACGTGCCATACCGTCAATGTTCGGCGAGCCCAGGGCGCTTGCGATGTTGCCCAGGCTTTGCAGCAGTTGCGGCACCATGGCGCGAACTTGCGTTGCTGCCTTATTGACCGCTTCGATCGGCTCGCGCCCGCCGAGCACTGCCTGACTATGCTTGAGCAGCTCAGTCGAGGCTTTGAAGCTCTGCACGTCTGTTCCAAGAGATTCCGCCAGGGTCGAGAAGCGGGCACGCGATTGCGAGAGCGCATCGAAAGCAGCGGAGTCGCCGGCAAGCGCAGTCACGCCCTGCAACGGCATCTTCTGCGACAAAGCCAAGAGCTCATTGATCTGGTGCGGGTCGGTGGTGCCCGATCCGGTTTTCTGGCCTGTGTATGCGAGCAAAGCCGCTGCCAGCGCGACGCAAATCAGGGCAACAGTCATGAGCGCCGGCAGAAACCGGACGCCGTACGTCTTAGTTTCGGCCATGGCGAGGCCTCGCTGTTGCGGCGTTCGCGCGTTCGCGCGAGCGGCGGGTGATGTATTTGTATCCGATCACGTGCGTGTCCATTCAGGCGCGACTCAAGAGGCCGCGGCCTGCAGAAATTCCGCGCTCTCCAGCAGGGAGCGCAGGCTGAATACGGGCCAGCTTTCGGTGCCACGCCGAAATGCGCCGGCTAGATACCGATCGCATCGAGCAATCGTCGGCGGAGTGACAGCGGAGAATTCACCGTCTGCGAAGCGGCGAAACCCGAGGACCTCATCCACGAGCAATCCCGCCGGCACTTCACGATGATTTGCCACCAAGACGCGCGTGCTACGCCCGGTGTTCGTGACCCCACCGCCCAGGAACGCGCGCAAATCCACGACCGGCAATAACTGTCCTCGCACGTTCGCGATGCCGCGAATCCAATCCTTCGAGCCTGGCACCCGCGTTACGACAGAGGGAAACCCGAGCACCTCGCGCGTCTCTTCACGCGCGACGAGGAAGTTTTCCGAGCTCAACCGAAAGGCAACGCCGACCCACTCGCGCTCGGTCGCAACGCCACGGCCTTGGCCCGTGAGCGCGACGCGCGCAAGCCTTTCCAGCTCACGCAGGAGCTCGAACGGTTTATCGCGCAGCGATCTGAGATTTGCACTCCCGCTCATGTGTTTAGCCCGCGAGCGCGGCCTGGGCCTTCTCGATCAGCTTATCCATCGACACCGGTTTGACCAGATAGTCGATCGCGCCCTGGCGCATGCCCCAGATTCGATCGGTCTCTTGGTCCTTCGAAGTCACCATGATCACGGGAATCGATTTGGTATCGGGGTCCGAGGCGAGCTTGCGCGTCGCTTGGAAACCGTTGACCCCAGGCATCACGACGTCCATGAAGATCAGATCTGGCTTCATTTCTTTCGCTTTGCGAATCGCTTCGGCGCCATCGCCGGCGGACGCGGTTTGATAGCCATGCCGTTCCAACGCCTTTTGCATGACGTGAACTTCGGTTGGCGAATCATCGACGATCAAAATCAATGCCATACCTTGCTCCGAGCGAGTCGCTGCGGCATGTCCGGGCATGTGTATTTACCTTGCGAGTGCACCGACGTGAGTCTCGATAGCATTCAGCAGTTCATCTTTGGTAAACGGCTTCGTGAGGTAATGTTCAGAACCCACGATGCGTCCTCGTGCTCGGTCGAATAAACCATCCTTGCTCGAAAGCATGATGACGGGGATCGAACGAAACACTTTGTTGTGTTTGATTAGCGAACAGGTCTGATAGCCATCCAAGCGCGGCATCATGATGTCGACGAACACGATGTCCGGTTGATGATCGGCAATTTTCGACAAGGCATCGAAGCCGTCCACCGCCGTAAAGACCTCGCAGCCTTCCTTGGACAGCAAGGTTTCCGCGGTGCGGCGGATAGTCTTGCTGTCGTCGATCACCAGGACCTTCAAACCCGCGAGCCTCGCGGTGTTGGTCGTCGCTAAATTCTCCATCGGCTTTCCTCATAGGCGCGCATGGTGCGCGACCTTAAGTCTGCTAATCGCAAATCTCGTGCACACTGACTTCTCGCCAGGTCGACAGCTCGATGCGCCAAGCGCTTGAACTCCAGATCGAGCATCGACACATCCTTGGATACGCTTTAGCGCCCCGTTTTCGCCACTTGGCCGCTGGGATTCGAACCAGCTCGCCGCAGTCGCGATCAGGGCGTCCTTCAAGGACTTGCGCGATGGTCGAAACTTTTAACATATTGGTTATAGGGCCGCCATTGGCCGCACTCCTATACTATGAAGCCCGTCACATGGCTGTTTCACGAGCGTGAAATGCGTCACTAGCGGGCGCAGCCGGCTCGTGACGCGTTGACGGTTGACAGCAAGAGTGGGAGAAGCGCTTGCTCCGCCTTCTGGCCGCCAACGGTCAACCGTCAACCTAGGCTCGCAACGGCAATCGTTCACCAACCAGCAGGCCATCAGTTCAATGCCTTCCCCCATCCGCCTTGTCGTCGTCATGGATCCCATTTCGTCTATCAAACCGGCGAAAGACACGACGTTGGCGATGTTGCTGGCGGCTCAGAAGCGCGGCTGGGAATTGCTGTACGCGGAGCAGAAAGATCTTTGGCTCCAGGATGGCGTCGCCTTTGGGCGGCTTCGACCCGTGACAGTCAGGGACGACTCCAAGAGCTGGTTCGACTTAGGCGAAGCAAAGATTGCGAAACTGGGCGAGTTCGACGCCGTGTTGATGCGCAAGGATCCGCCATTCGACATGGAATATATCTATACGACGTACATTCTCGATCGGGCTGAGGAGCAAGGTGCGCTGATCGTGAACCGACCTCAAGGATTGAGAGACATGAACGAGAAGGTGTTCACCGCCTGGTTCCCGCAGTGCTGCGCGCCGACGTTGATCACACGCGATATGCCGGACATGCATGCGTTCTTACGCGAACAACTGCGCATCGTCTGCAAACCACTGCATGGGATGGGAGGGCGCTCGATTTTCGTCGTGGAACGCGGCGACAAGAATGCAAATGTCATTTTCGAGACGCTGACGGAATACGGCACGCGCTTCGCGATCGTGCAGAAATACATCCCTGACATCGTCTCGACCGGCGATACGCGCATCTTAGTCATCGATGGCGAGCCTGCACCCTACGCGCTCGCTCGCATCCCGACCGAGTCGGACAATCGCGGCAATCTCGCGGCCGGCGCGCGAGGAGAAGGTCGCGAGCTCAATGAACGCGATCGTTGGCTGGTGAATCAAATCGGACCTACGCTGCGCAAGCACGGCATGTTATTCGTCGGCCTCGACGTGATTGGCGGCTTCGTTACTGAGATCAACGTGACGAGCCCCACCGGCGTCCGAGAGCTCGATAAACAATTCGGCACTGAAATCGCAGGATTGTTGATGGAAGCGATTGAGAGAAGATTGAAGGCGATAGGGGATAGGGGATAGGGGATGGTCAGAAAAACATCGGCACTGCTCGAATCATCATTCACCGCATCGATCGCCATTTCGCTGCCGCGCAAACTCTTCCTCTGACTATCCCCTATCCCCTATCCCCTATCGGCTTCTCTCCGCCATGTCTTCCCCCGAATCCACGCTCCCGCTCGAAGGCAATGAAGGTCTGGCGCCCGTCAAGGACCGGATCACGACGACGTTGTTTCTCGCGGCGCTGTTTCACGGGATCGTCATTCTCGGGGTGACCTTCGCGATTCCGAGCGTGAAGGACCGACGTCTGCCCACGCTTGAGGTTCTATTGCTGACAGGCGTGGACACGCGCGCGGCGGATAACTTGAATGCGCAATATCTAGCGCAGCGCAATCAGGAGGGCTCGGGCACGACCGATGAACGCGTGCGACCCGCGAACCCGGCTTCCTCAGTGATGGCAGCTCAGCAAGCCGGCGTTCCAGACGGCAATAGCTCGGAATTTCGCGAAAGAGTCGAAGGCCAGCAATCGAAGGAAATCGTCAGCAGCCGCAGCGATCGTAGCGAAGTGGAGTACCGCAGCGGTGAAGACAAGCCCGCTCAGGACACACAAGCCCCCATCGCACTCTCGCCAACCGCGCCGCGCCCGATTGCGACTCACGCGACCGACACCACACTTCGGCTGCGCGGCCTGAAATCCGACGGCACGTACGAAGTTGTACCGAACACCAGGCAGTCCAAACTCGCTCCATACTTGGATGGTTGGCGTCGCAAGGTCGAGCGCCTGGGGACACTCAACTTCCCGCAGCAAATTCGTAACCGTGGCGAGACGAGCAACCCCGTCCTCGAAGTCTCGATCAACGCGGACGGCACTCTTGGGGATGCGATCATCCGCCGCTCCAGCGGCCGCAAGGAAGTCGACCAAGCCGCACTCTCTATCCTCCGCCTCGCCTCCCCCTTCGACCCGTTCCCGAGCGAGCTCAGCAAACAGTACCGCGAGCTGCGGTTCGCGTATGAGTGGCAGTTTCTGGAGGGCGAAAGTCCATAGTCTGTAGTCCGTGGTCCGCAGCCAGAGGGAGGCGCGGTGCGCGCCGCTTCCTGCTGTGGACTGCAGACTGGGGACTACGGACTCTTCGGCACGCTCGGGGCGTCCGTAGTGTGATCCCCCCGACATTTGCCGAGGTTTTCCCTTGAGTGAGTCCGGCTCCGACGGGATACTTGCTGATCATGGCGAGCCCTGACTTCCTCACTAACCAGTTCTTGATCGCGATGCCGGCGCTCGCAGATGCGAACTTTGCGCAGACGGTGACCTTCATTTGGGAGCACAACGCGGAAGGCGCACTAGGGATCATCATCAATCGGCCGTTGCAGATGCGTCTTGCAGATGTCTTCGAGCAGCTGAAAATGCCGATCGTCGAAGGAGTCACCGGGCACCAGCAGGTACTCCAAGGTGGCCCGGTGCAAACCGATCGCGGCTTCGTGGTGCACCATGTCGGAGGTGCCTGGGAGCACAGCAAACAAATCTCATCGCGCATTCAGGTGACGACCTCGCCTGACATTCTGAGCGCTATGGCGGCGGGAACCGGACCGCAAACCGCGCTCGTCGCCCTTGGCTATGCGGGCTGGGCGGCAGGACAGCTGGAAACCGAGATCGCCCAGAATGCCTGGCTCACGGCCCCTTGCGATGAGAAGATCCTGTTCGATACGCCTTTCGAGCAACGCTGGCGCGCCGCCGGTCGCCTTCTCGGCATCGACCTCGCGACGATTAGCCCACACGTGGGACACGCTTGATGTTAGACGCCGGTGCACCGCCCTCTGCACCGAAAATCATCCTCGCTTTCGATTACGGCACGCGGCGTATCGGTGTTGCTTCAGGCGACACTCTGACACGCACTGCCCGACCTCTCTCGACCCTACAGTGCACGCCTGCTGTGCCCTGGACGCAGATCGATCGCCTGGTGGAAGAGTATCGGCCGCGCCAGTTCGTCGTGGGCCTACCCTATAATATGGACGACACGCCGACTGCGCTGACCGAAGCGAGTCGGACCTTCGCGATCGAATTGAAATCCCGGTACGCACAACCCGTCGCACTCGTGGATGAACGTCTCAGTTCCCGCGAAGCGAGCGAGCAGATCCGCGACGCGCGCTCGCAGGGATTGAAGCGCAAACGCGCCTCGCGCGAAGACATCGACATGATCGCAGCGCGGATTCTCCTGGAACGATGGCTGGAGAATGAGGCGGGTGCGCAGCAAGTGTAGGTAGAGGAGAGATGAGAATGAAAGTCCGTAGTCTGCAGTCATTAGTCTGCAGCCAGAAGTGGAAAGCCGATCGGCGCATCCGCACGCTTGCCGTGGACCAAGGACTAAACCGCTGCAGACTTAGCATTTACCTATGACCGATCTTGGCGCAACGATACAGCGCGATGCGGAGGGCCGCTTACGCCATCTCATCACGCTCGAAGGACTCACGCGCGAGGAGATCACGGCCATATTGGACTTGGCTCAGTTCTATGTGCGCCCCCCTGGTGAGTTACCGGCGCGCGATCAAAGTCTCGCAGGTCACACCGTCGCGAACCTGTTCTTCGAGCCGAGCACCCGCACGCGCGTGTCGTTCGAGATCGCAGCTCAACGCCTTGGTGCCGAGGTCGTGAACCTCGATATGCAAACCTCCTCGCGCGTCAAGGGCGAGACGGTGCTCGACACGATCTATACGCTGCAAGCAATGCATGCAGACATTCTCGTGATGCGCGATGCCGAGCCCGGCTTACCCGCGTACGTCGCTCAGCATGTCGCACCGCATGTCTGCATCCTGAACGCCGGTGAGGCACATCTGTCGCATCCAACTCAAGGGTTGCTCGATGCGCTCACCATTCGACAGATGAAGGGCGATCTTACGAAAGTCAGCGTGCTGATCGCCGGCGACATCGCTCACTCGCGCGTTGCACGCTCAGCTTGGCAAGTGTTGTCCACGCTCGGCGTGAAAGAGATTCGAATCGCAGCGCCCGACGATTACCTGATGCCGAAGCCTCGAGAATTCCCTGGCGCCATCCGTGAAACAGACATCGATCGAGCGATTCAAGGTGTCGATGTCGTGATGGCCTTGCGAATTCAGCGCGAGCGCATGAGTAGCGCTCAGATTCCCGACGAATCCGCCTACCATGATCAATTCGGCATCACGATGGAGCGCTTGCGCAAGGCTCGGCCGGATGCAATCGTCATGCATCCCGGTCCCATGAATCGCGATGTGGAGATCGCCAGCAACGTCGCCGACGGCTCGCAATCCGTCATCCAACGCCAGGTCGCCAACGGCGTCGCCGTACGCATGGCGGTACTCGCAACCATCTCGCGCAACGTGCAGGCAAGGAGACAGTTTCAGTAAGTCCGCAGTCCGCAGGTCAGAACGGAAATGCTCGATGTAACGGCGCACCTTACACTCTGGCTGCAGACTACGGACTGCAGACTGTAGACTATCTCCCCCATGCCCCATCGCTCCACCATCTTCCTCGAAGACGCCGAGGTGCTCGCGCATGAGCGCTTCGAGGGCGAGCAGTTCATCCTGAAGTTGAAAGCGCCGAAGTGCGCGCGGCGTGCGCAAGCCGGATCGTTCGTGCATCTGACGTGCGATGAATCGCTGCCGATGCGTCGACCCTTGTCGATCATGCGTGCGAACGCCGAGCGAGAGACGATCGAAGTGCTCTACAAGATCGTCGGCCAAGGCTTGGAATTGCTATCGCGCAAGCGCGTCGGTGATCGCATCAGTTGTTTGGGGCCGATCGGTAATGGCTTCGTGCCGCATCCGCAGCGCCCCCTCGCCCTGCTGGTGGGTGGCGGCGTCGGTATTCCCCCAATGATCTTCCTGGCGGAAGAACTGCGTGAGCGCACGGATGCCGATTGGAAGCCGCTCGTGATGATGGGATCGGAAATCCCATTTCCATTTCGAGCGAGGCCCTCGACGATCCTAGTGCCTGGCATGCCGGACGGGACGATCGCCTGCATGCCCATGCTGGACGAATGGGGCATCCCGAGCCGACTCGCTTCGTTCGCAGGATTTCCGGGCTGCTTCGAAGGCTACGTTACCGATCTGGCTGCAGCGTGGCTCGATTCGCTGGACGAACACACATTATCGCAGGTGGAGATGTTTGCCTGCGGCCCGACGGTGATGTTGAAAGCCGCCGCAAATGTCGCCAAGCGATTCGGCATTCCCTGCCAAGTTTCACTCGAGGAATTCATGGCCTGCGCCGTCGGTGGCTGCGCGGGCTGCGCCGTACGCGTCGAAACGCCGCAAGGTCCAGCGATGAAGCGAGTTTGTGTGGATGGGCCCGTGTTCGATGCGCAGCAGGTATTCGGGTGACGGGCAAGAAGATAGAAGATTCCGCTCCAAATTCAAGCGATGGCGCAGCTTGCCTACCTTCTTTATTGAGCTACCTAGATCCGTGACGCTGATCGAGGTAACGCGGCTCTTGCCCCGTCACTCGTCACCCGCCACTTGTCACCTTCTACCCGAAGTTGATCTTCGCTTCCAAGTTCGTGCGCGAATCCGCGTACGCGAGCGCATCTTCCATCGTGATCCTGCCGGCGCGGTAAAGCTCGTACAGCGCAGTGTCGAAATGCTGCATGCCTTTTTCCGAGCTCGTGCGCAGCGCTTCTTTTGCACCGAGCACATCGCCCTTCTTGATTAGTTCTTGCACGTGCGGCGTATTGATCAGCAGCTCGACCGCCGCCACACGGCGCTTGTTCTTACCCGGCACGAGGCGCTGCGCGATGATGGCGCGCAAGTACTGCGATAAGTCCAAGAAAATCTGCGTGTGCTGATCCAGCGGGAACATGTTGATGATGCGGTCGAGCGTTTCGGCCGCGTTGTTTGCGTGGAGCGTCGCAAGAACGAGGTGGCCTGTACCGGCGAGCATGATGGCGGACTCCATCGTCTCGCGATCGCGGATCTCACCGATCAGCAGCACGTCGGGTGCGGCACGCATCGCGCTGCGCAGGGCGCGCGCGTAGGACTTCGTGTCGAGACCGACTTCGCGCTGATTGATGATGGACTTCTTGTTCGAGTGCAAGAACTCGATCGGATCTTCGATGGTGATGATGTGGTCGGACGAATTCTCGTTGCGATAATTGAGCATCGAGGCAAGCGTCGTTGACTTGCCTGAGCCGGTGGCGCCGACCATCAGCAAGAGCCCGCGCTTCATCATCATCAGATCTTTGAGAATGTCCGGCAGACCCAAATCATCGAGCCGCGGCATGTCGGCCGTGATGTAACGAAGCACCATCGCTGGATTGCCGCGCTGATGAAAGACGTTGATGCGGAAGCGCCCCAATCCCGGCTCGGAGATCGCGAAGTCGATTTCCAGCTCTTCGTTGAAAGCTTCGATCTGCTCTTGAGTCATGAGGCCGTATGCGGCTTGACGCACGACTTCCGGCGTCAACATCTGTTTGTTGACCGGAAAAATCTGGCCTTCGATTTTGATCTTGATCGGCGCGTACGAGGTAAAGAACAGGTCCGACGCGCGCTTGTCGACCATCAGCTTGAACAACGGCTTCGTATTGAGGACGACCTGCCGGTCCTCCGCCGCGTTCACTTCACCATCGACTGCTTCGCCTTCCGCGCTCATATCCACCTCAAGATGTGACTAGTGATTCGCGGGTAGTGAGTCGCAAGAACAAGCATAGGTTACGCTCTTGCGACCCGCTAATCACGATTCACGAGTCACGATCCCTATCTTCCAATTACCCCTTCCACTTCCTCTTCCATGATGCGCAGGCTGTTGCCTGCCTCGTCGGAAATCTTCATCTCGCGCTTACTCTCGAGCTTGATGCGCAGGCGTACTTCGTTCTTCGAGTCCGAATTGCGCAGCGCATCTTCATAGGAGATGAGCCCGGACTCGTACAGCTCGAATAGCGCTTGGTCGAAGGTCTTCATGCCCAGCCGGTTCGACTTGGCCATGACTTCCTTGATGGCCGCGACTTCGCCCTTGAACACCAGGTCTGCGATCAGCGGCGAATTGAGCATGATCTCCATCGCAGCTACGCGACCAGTGCCGTTCTCGCGTGGGATCAGGCGCTGCGATATCAATGAGCGAATGTTCAACGACAAATCCATCAACAGCTGCTCGCGGCGTTCTTCAGGGAAGAAGTTGATGATGCGGTCCAGTGCTTGGTTCGCGCTGTTCGCGTGCAGTGTCGCAAGCACTAAGTGTCCGGTTTCCGCAAACTGGATGCCGTACTCCATCGTCTCGCGATCGCGGATTTCGCCGATGAGGATGACATCCGGAGCTTGGCGCAACGTGTTCTTGAGCGCCATGTGCCAGCTCTCGGTGTCGACACCCACTTCACGATGCGTGATCACGCAGCCTTTGTGGTTGTGCACATACTCGACGGGATCTTCGATCGTAATAATGTGACCGCGGCTTTTCTCGTTGCGATAGTTCACCATCGCAGCCAAGGTGGTTGATTTACCCGAGCCGGTACCACCGACGACGATGCACAATCCGCGCTTCGTCATCACGATGTCTTTGAGGATGGGCGGCAGCTGCATGTCTTCGAGCGTCGGAATCTTCGCGTTGATCGTACGCACGACGCAGCCGATCAGACCCTGCTGCACGAATGCGCTCACACGGAAGCGCCCGATACCGACCGGAGCGATTGCGAAATTACATTCCTTGCTCGCATCGAATTCGCGAGTCTGCTTATCGTTCATGATCGAGCGGACGAGCACCGCACTCTGCTCGGGTGTCAGCACGCGCTCTGACTGTGGACGAATTTCACCGTCGACCTTGATGGCCGGAGGAAAACCGGAAGTGATGAACAGGTCCGAACCCTTGCGGTCGACGAGCCGCTTGAGCAGATCCTGCATCAGCTTAATAGCTTGTTCGCGTTCCATCAGGAGCTCCGCAAGTCGCTGTGCCAGCTGTCAGCCGTTCGCTGAAACAAGAAAGCATGATCGGCGAAAGCCGATCCCACTATCCCCCATCCCCTATCCCCTCTCCGCTTCATAGTCTCAGAACGCGTCCTTGTTCTGCGCTCTGAACCGGGCTTCTTCCTTGGTGACAATGCCCTTCTGCAGCAGTTCGGTCAAACATTGATCGAGGGTCTGCATGCCATCTTTCTGGCCAGTCTGAATCGCGGAGTACATTTGCGCGATCTTGCCTTCGCGAATCAGATTTCGGATCGCAGGCGTACCGATCATGATCTCGTGCGCTGCAACGCGGCCGCCGCCAATGCGCTTTAGAAGCGACTGAGAGATCGCGGCGCGCAGCGACTCGGACAACATCGTTCGGACCATCTCTTTTTCGGCCGACGGGAAAACATCGACAATACGATCGATAGTCTTCGCGGCAGAGCTCGTGTGCAGCGTACCGAACACCAAGTGCCCGGTTTCCGCAGCGGTCAGCGCGAGACGGATCGTTTCCAGATCGCGCATTTCGCCGACTAGAACCACGTCGGGGTCTTCGCGCAAAGCTGAACGCAACGCTTCACTGAAGCCGAGCGTGTCGCGATGCACTTCGCGTTGGTTGACTAGCGAGCGTTTGCTCTCGTGGACGAACTCGATCGGATCTTCGATCGTGATGATGTGATCGGGCTTGTTGTCGTTGACGTAATTGACCATCGCGGCAAGTGTCGTGGACTTACCGGAACCGGTCGGTCCGGTTACCAAGACGAGACCACGAGGCTGCATCGAGAGGTCTTTGAATATCTTCGGCGCATTCAGATCGTCCAACGACATGATCAAAGACGGAATCGTCCTGAACACGGCGGCGGCGCCGCGGCTTTGATTGAAAGCGTTCACACGAAAGCGCGCGAGCTTCGGTATTTCGAAGGAGAAATCGGTCTCGTAGAATTCCTCGTAAGCCTTGCGCTGTTTGTCGTTCATGATGTCGTACACCATGCTGTGCACTTCTTTATGTGTCAGTGCAGGCATGTTGACGCGCTTCATGTCGCCGTCCACGCGGATCATTGGCGGCACACCTGCGGACAGGTGCAGATCGGACGCGTTATTCTTCACGGCGAACGCAAGTAGCTGCGCGATATCGACAGGCATGAATTACTTCCTCAATCACGCCCAGCGGGGCGCATCGTTTCAACTCATCGTCACGACAGCACGGACTTAGGTGCGCCTACCGGGGAAAACGACCGCAAAAATGCATCGCGAGCCTCGAGACAAGCGTCAGGAAGTATAGCGGAGCGGTATCGAGCCCAATATGTTAACTAGTCCGCAGTTTCCACTTAGGCCGACGCTGAACCGCATGTTCGACGGCGCAATTCGCGCTCGAAATTGCCCTCAACCTGGTGCATCCGGGGCTCACCGCGATCGCACGGGCCGTGCACTAGCCAACCACAGATGAGCTCAATGGATCGCGATCATCTGCGAAATCGCTTCGCTCAAACCCGGACGCGCATCGCATCCGCAGCATCTAAATCGGGCCGCTACGCCGATGATGTTCGGCTGCTTGCGATCAGTAAGGGTCAACCCGCACAGGCCATCCGGACGCTGGCGGAGTGCGGCCAGCGGGAATTCGGCGAAAACTATCTACAGGAAGCCTTGCCTAAATTGGCCGAGCTTTCCGAGCTCGATCTCACCTGGCATTTCACCGGCCAACTGCAATCGAACAAGACGCGCAGCGTCGCGGAGAATTTTGCTTGGGCTCACACGCTCGATCGCGAGCGCATCGCCCTGCGCCTGAACGATCAACGCCCAGATCACGCGCCTCCCTTGCAAGTCTGCATCCAAGTGCGCCTGGAGGATGAACCGGGCAAAGGCGGCATCCCACCGGCACAAGCATTGGCACTCGCACGCAAAGTAAACGAGTTACCGCGATTGAAGCTGCGCGGACTGATGTGCATTCCACCGCCCGAAACAACCTTCGAAGCTCAGAAGGCGTGGTTCGACAAACTTTTCCAATGCGAGCAGGAGCTACTGGCAGCAGGCCTCTCGCTCGACACCTTATCTATGGGCATGTCCGATGACCTCGAAGCAGCGATCGCGGCGGGGTCGACGTTGGTGCGGATAGGGACAGCGTTGTTCGGCGCGCGAGATCGCGAGCCGGACAGCTAGTCCATAGTCCGCAGTCCGTAGTCCACAGCCAGAAACGAGCACACTGATCGGGCGTCACGTGCAGATCTCTCTCGTCTGGCTACAGACTGCGGACTGCAGACTATGGACTCGTCCTTCTCCCCTTTGGGTCGAGACTAGGGACTCCCTGCGCGAGCTTTTCTTCTTCTCCGCTACAGACTGCAGACTGTAGACTCCCCTCCCATGCCTCTCTCCCTATCTTTCATCGGCGGCGGCAATATGGCTCGCAGCCTGATCGGCGGCTTGATCGCGCGCGGTCATGCTGCGGCGAATATTTCTGTCGCGGATCCGGTCGCGGCGCAGCTCGAGCTGTTGAAATCCACGTATGGCGTAAACATTGCTCATAGCAATGTGGAGGCCGCGCAGCGAGCCGACGTTATTGTCCTCGCGGTGAAGCCGCAGGAACTGCGTAATGTCACTCAAGGTATTGCGAAAGAACTGCACGCGACGAGCAAGCTACTCATCTCCGTGGCTGCGGGCATCCGCGCAAGCGACATCGAACGCTGGTCCGGCGGTGCGCCGGTCGTACGATGTATGCCGAATCGGCCGGCCCTGCAGGGCTGCGGAATGACTGCGTTGTTTGCGCCGAGCAAGGTCTCTGCCGAGCACCGTAAGATCGCGCAGGACATCCTCAATGCGGTTGGCGCGACGTTGTGGCTAACCGATGAGCCGCAAATGGATGTAGTGACGGCCGTATCCGGCAGCGGACCTGCCTATATCTTTTTGCTCATCGAGATGATGGAGGATGCTGGCGTGGCACTTGGCCTGCCTCGCGACATCAGCCGAAGGCTCGCTACCGAAACCGCGTATGGTTCCGGTCTCATGGCGCGCGAGGACACCGAAAGCCCAGCCGTCTTGAGAGAGCAAGTGACGTCGAAGGGCGGCACCACCGAAGCCGCGATGCGGCACCTCGAATCGAATCGGATACGCGTGACGTTCGCCGAAGCGATTAGCGCGGCCGCACGCCGCTCGGCCGAGTTAGCTGAAGAATTCGGCAAGGGATGAGAATCGGGAATCGGTCAACAGTGTTGATCCACACCTCTCACTGTCAACAGTCAACTGCCAACTATCTCTGAGCTCCGCACCTTTACACCTCTACACTCACGAACACACGATCCGATGGATGCCCTGATCTTTATCGTCCGCACCCTACTGCAGGTCCTGCTGGTTACCGTGTTCTTGCTACGGGTGTTGTTGCCGCTCGTGCGTGCGGATTCGCGTAACCAACTCTCGCAAGCGGTGATCCGGTTGACCAATCCTTTGGTGCTCCCGCTGCGGCGGATTCTGCCGCCCATTGGAAAGATCGACACCTCGTCGATTGTCGCGCTGCTAGTAGTTCAATTCGCTGCGACTGCCGTGCTGTGGCTGCTCGGCGCCTATCCCTGGGTCGATGTGCTCGGTGAATTCATTCAGGTGGCGCTGTTGAATTTGCTGTTGACGATCCTGCAGTTCTACACCTTTGCCATCCTCCTCTACATCCTGCTGAGCTGGATCGCTCCTGGCGCTTATAGCCCCGGCGCCGCATTGCTGGCGAGCATCTGCGACCCCATTTTGGCTCCTGTTCGGCGCATCATCCCGCCGATCGCCGGTATCGACCTTTCTGCCCTCTTCGTCATCATCGGTCTACAGGCTCTGTACATCTTGATCACCTGAGCTACCCGGGGGAACCTACTAGGGTCAGGGCCGAAAAGATTGGTCTATAGTCGAGACGTTTTGATTATCGCGGAGACAAGCGCATGAAAAGAACAACATTCGGCTGGTTGAGCACATGCCTGATGGCGTTTTCGCTCATGGGTTGCGGCGATGCCGGCGACCGAAGTGTCGCGCCTGCGATGCCTAGCGACCAGACGTTCAAGGAGGAAGGCGATTACGAGGTTCATTTCAATGCGCTGCGAACCGATACGCTGACCCAAGACGTCGCGCGCGCTTATGGGATCCAACGCAGCACGAATCGTGTCATGCTGAACGTCACTATCCTGCATAAGGAAGCCCCTAATGCGCCGCGCAAACCGGTTGAGGGGCAAGTCGAGGTCGACGCGTACAACCTCAACGGACAACTCAAGAATTTGGAGATGCGGCGCGTCTCGGAGGGTGAAGCGATTTATTACATCGGCGAAGTGTCGATCAGTGGAACCGAGATATTGGTCTTCGACATCACTGTCACGCCGAGCGGGCAAACGACACCGATCGAGGTGAAGTTCAAGCGTGAGTTTCATTCGAATTAGTGCAGCGAAAGTCGCAAGTGGACGACGAATCGCTCGCCAAATGCGTCTGAGCCTTAAAAAATAGGCAAAAAAACGCTTGCGCTGCTTAATCCGCGCTAAATCTTATGCTATTTTCCCGCGCGACTTGAATTCGTACGCGACCGATCAGCATTAGACGGCGCGATTCGTCACTCACACAGGAGATTACAAATGGCAAAGAAGAACGCAGCGCCGACCAAATCGGAGATCCTTGCCCAGATTTCTAAAGACACGGGACTTGCCAAGAAGCAGGTGTCCGATGTGTTCGAATCCCTGGGCGGCGTCGTGAAGAAGAGCCTGAAGGGCTCGGGGCTGTTCACGCTTCCCGGTTTGCTGAAGATGAAGGTCGTCAAGAAGCCTGCAACCAAAGCACGTGAAGGCGTCAATCCCTTCACCGGTGAGAAAATGATGTTCAAGGCGAAGCCCGCCAGCAAGAAAGTGCGCATTGCTGCGCTGAAGAACCTCAAGGAAATGGTGAACTAAGGATCCGTTCCGGCGCCGCAGCGGCTGCGCCACAGATCGGTCAGGCAGTCCGATACTTCATGTGTCGGACTCGCCTCGACAGTACAGGGATGTACGTTCGCAATGCTGTGTCTAAGTGAACGCGTGTAACGTGTAGAGCTCAGAATAGACACGCAGGCCTTCGGCGCTACACGCCTACACCTTACACGTCATTCACAGCCCGACTGAGATCGGGCGTTCTGCTCAATCCCCCACCACCACCTTCAATTTCAGCCTGACCCGATCGCGGTCGGAGATGTGCAGCAAGCCTGCAATCCGCTGAATCAGATGCTCTTCGTGCTTATCGATGCGGCCATCCGCGTGACTCACTCGCCACAACATCTCCACGATGTGCAGCTTGTCGTCCTCGGGTAATTCCCGGTTCAGCCGATGTGTAAATTCATGCAGCGATACAGCAGTATCCGCACGCCGCGTCGCGTCCTCGACCAGTGCATTCAGCGCCTCGTCTTGCAGTCCAAAGCGGCGCTGCAGCACATGTTTGATCGCCTCCACTTCCTGATCGGATTCCGAAAAATCCGAGCGCGCCAATTCGAGCAACAAGGCCGCCGTCGCCAACTCCAACGGCTCCTTGGTCTCCAGAACTCGTGTCACTGCAGGTTCGGTGCTGAAGAGTTTTTTTAGAGAGGTGATCATTGCTAAAGGTCAGTGACAGGTGACGAGGTGACGGGTGACGGGTGACGGGTGACGGGTGACGGGTGACGGGTGAGAGTGAGAGTAGTGCTCCACAACTTCAAGCCCTGTCTCGAAGTTTGCAAAATCAGGAACCGGATCGGAAGGTGTGCCTTTGCGCTCCTCCTGGCCACCGGTCACTCGTCACCCGTCACCCTTGTTGCCGTTGAAGCCAGGCAACAACCTCATGCTTCAACTCATTCAACTTGCCATGGAAGTAGTGGCCGACTCCGGGCAGTAGGACGAGATCGGGCGAAAGAGGTATGGAATCTAGCCACGAGCTCACGCTTGCGGCGGGGACGACTTCGTCTGCATCGCCTTGAATCACCAACCAGGGGCAGCGCGGCAATTTATCCGCCGAGACTTCGACTCGATCTACTGCCGGCGCGACAGTGATCAATCTTTGCACCTGCCGCTCGCCTGCGGCGCGGATCGCCACAGCGCCGCCGAAGGAAAAACCCGCGATCCAAATCTGTGCGCCAGGCCAGCGAATGCGAGCCCAATCCACAACCGCCAGCGCGTCTTCGGTCTCACCGATCCCGTGCGCATACTCCCCTGCGCTGCGGCCCACGCCTCGAAAATTGAATCGCACCGCCGAGGCTCCCACCGCGTTGAACGACTTGCCGAGCATATGGGCGACCTTGTTGGTCATCGTGCCGCCATGCAACGGGTGCGGGTGGCAGATCACGGCAATTTGCGAGTGAGCGCCGCTTTCCGGTGCGTCGATCAGTGCTTCCAGTTCTCCTCTGGGGCCTGGAATCGCGAGGGATTGGCTGGAAGTGTGTGCGACGTCGATCATTGGTCGAGAGTAACCAAACTGCTCCCTTATCGTCACGCTCGATTCGGACAGCGCCTGATGGCCATGCGCAAGATCGGTAAGCTACCATGCGTCGGCAATGTCACTTCCGGTGACGCGACCCGTCTACAGATTCGGGCGAGACAAATGAATAACACTGCGTTCGGGGCGAAGGGTTCGGATCACGGCGTGTGCGCGAGAAATTACGCGCCGCTTCCCGTGACATTGGTTCGCGGTGAAGGCGTGTTCGTCTGGGATACGGACGGCGCGCGCTATCTAGACATGATGAGCGCGTACTCGGCGGTCAGCCACGGCCACGCCCACCCGGCGCTCCTAGCCGCCCTCAGCGCCCAAGCACAAAGACTGTCGATCGTCTCCCGCGCCTTCGATACGGATCGCCTGGAGCCGTTCCTGCGACGCGCCTGCGCGATGACTGGAATGGATATGGCATTGCCGATGAACACCGGCGCAGAAGCAGTGGAGACAGCCATCAAGGCCGCGCGTAAATGGGCCTACAAGGTCAAGGGCGTCGAAGAAGACGAGGCGCAGATCATTGCTTGTGAAGGCAATTTCCACGGTCGCACGTTGGGGGCGATTGCTTTGTCTACCGAAGCTCAATACCGCGATGGCTTCGGTCCGTTCATGCCGGGCGTGCGCATCGTGCCGTTTGGAAATGCGGATGCTTTGGAGCGCGTAATCACGCCGAACACCGCCGCATTCCTGATCGAGCCGATGCAGGGCGAAGCAGGCATCCGAATTCCGCCGCCGGGATACTTGGCGCGATGCGCCGAGATTTGCCGTGCGCATCGTGTGTTGCTCATCGCCGATGAGGTTCAAACCGGTCTTGGCCGCACTGGGCGCATGCTCGCTTGCGACCATGAGAACGTGAAGCCTGACGCAGTAGTGCTTGGCAAGGCGCTAGGTGGAGGCATTCTGCCGGTCTCGCTATTTCTCGCACGACGCGAAGTTATGGACGTGTTCACTCCAGGCGATCACGGCAGCACTTTCGGCGGCAGCCCACTAGCATCGGCCGTCGGTCTGACCGCTCTCGAATTGTTGGAGAAGGACGGACTGATCGAACGCAGCCGCGAGCTGGGCGACTACCTGCTCGCGGGCTTGCATCGCATCCAAAGTCCGTTGATTCGCGACGTGAGAGGTAAGGGCTTGTGGTGTGGAGTCGAGTTCGACTCCACACGGGTGAGTGCGCGCTTAGTCGCTGAACGACTCATGCAAGCAGGCATCCTCACGAAGGACACGCACGACACGGTCATCCGCTTCGCACCACCCCTCGTAATCGAGAAGGCCCAAATAGACTGGGCGCTGGAAACGTTTCAACAGGTTTTGGACGCTTCCGAAGCGTTGGCAAAAGCGTCGTGATCGATGAGAAGGCGATAGGGGATGGGCGATAGGCGATAGTCAGAAGCCGGATTCACTCCGGATCTCTCTGACTATCCCCTATCCCCGATCGCCTATCGCCTTCTCTCCGATGGAACCTCCTGGCCGCCACCGGGTTCTGGATGGCACACTTCCCATCTCGTAGAACTCAAGAGGCCGCCATGCACCTCACCTCCGCCAGCTTTCTGGACCACGAGCGTATTCCAGAGCAGTTCGCCTTCGGTGCGCCCGATTCGGTGCTGCATATCCGACTTGCCGCCAATCACAATCCCCATCTCAAGTGGAGCGGCGCTCCGGCGCAAACACGGTCGTTCGCATTGATCTGCGTCGACCCAGACGCGCCGAGTAAACCCGATGACGTCAACAAGGAAGGTCGTGTCGTGCCGGCCAGTTTGCCGCGCGCGGACTTCTACCATTGGGTGATGGTCGACATCCCAGGATCTGTGAATGAGATCGCGGCAGGCGAATGCTCCAGCGGCATCGTCGCCGGCGGCAAGAAAGATCTCGGCGGACCGAAAGGCTCTCGCCAAGGCATCAACGACTACACCGGCTGGTTCGCTGAAGACCCCGACATGATGGGCACGTATCGCGGCTACGATGGACCCTGCCCGCCCTGGAATGACATGCGGGTGCATCGTTATCACTTCACTGTCTATGCGCTGAAGTGCGATCGTTGCGATGTGCCGGATGACTTCACCGCCGT
>JAICPY010000156.1 GCA_025929585.1 Steroidobacter sp. | reverse complement strand
GGCCATCATGTTGGCGACCGCATCGCGATTGGCAAAAGCGGTCGCCGCTTCCGGAACACGTGTGGGTGCGCCACCGCAGTGCTGGCAGAACAATAAGGTTGTACGGCCCGGGTCAGGCTGCAGGCCATCAAGAATGGCCGATACCAATTCATCAGGCAGCTTCGATACAAAACCGCTCTTCATATATGAAGCGATAGCACGCGAATCGCCGTAGTCATTTGCGCGCTGCACGTCCAGATAGTTCTTCGTTCCGATGCCGTCGTGCTCGGGCTTGCCGAGCTTGCGGATGGGTGCGAGCGCGCGCTCCGCTTGTGCCGCGGTGCCGGCGTAACAAATTTCCAGCACAACCGTGCCTGGCTGACCTCCCGGAGGCAGGACAAGCAAGGGGTCGACATAAAGATCATCGGGTGCGATAGGCGCATAGTCCGCCCACATGCTCATCACGTCGCGGGCTCTGGAAAATGGATAACTGATGGTTCCGGCGATGACTTCCGGCTGTCGCGGATGCAACCGAAACTCGAACATCGTCACGACGCCGAAGTTACCGCCACCGCCGCGAACGCCCCAGAACAGATCCGCATTCTCTTTGTCGCTCGCGTGGCGCAACTGTCCATCGGCCGTGACCACTTCGATCGATTCCAAATTATCAATCGCAAGTCCGTAGCGTCGCGCTAGACGACCAAATCCGCCGCCGAGCGTGAGTCCGCCGACGCCGGTGTGAGATACAGTGCCGAGTGGCGTGACCAAATTCTGCGCTACGCAGGCCTGATCTACCTGACCGAGCAGCGTACCGCCGAGAACATAGGCACGCTGGCGTTGCGCATCGACGCGCACGCCGCGCAGAAGGGATAGATCAATCAGCATGCCTTTGTCGCAACTCGACTGGCCGGAATTACTGTGTCCGCCGCACTTCACTGCGAGTAGCAAATCGTGCGCCTTTGCGAACTTGACCGCGCTCTGGACGTCTGCGGCATTCGCAGGCATGGCGATCAACGCCGGACGTTTGTCGAACGAGGGGTTTAGGAGTAATCGCGATTTGTCGTAGCCCTGATCACCGGCTAACAACAACTGACCTCGAAGTTGCGCAGCCAGTTCATCGATGTCGCTGCCTTGCAGCGTGATCGCCTGACCGTTACCCGTAACGGCTTGAACTTCCGGGGCGCGGCCCCCGCGAGCAGCAAGGACGTGGTGAGCGGGCAGGGCAGCAGTCGCCCACAAAGAGGACTGAAGAAATTGGCGGCGCAGCATGGAAGCTCCTAACGGCACACCGTGTTGTTGTTGTGCCGGTAGTAGATGCTCGCGATCGTAGGAATGCAACTGCGTCGGTGCCTAAGAACCGGCTGTAGACGCATCGACAGACCAATAGAACAATCGATGGATGTTTAGTCCAACGGCATCATTTGTGTATTGTTACCAGAGCTCCTCGACGCGCAGGTCGTCGAAGCGTGCGGGCGACCAATGGCTTATCAGGCCGACCCAACCGCTGTTGAGCGTGTTGTCGAGCTGTGCTGCGGCAACGTTCTGAAACACAGTTTGGTTGTTGACCTTCACTGTCGCGTACGGTCCGTGCCGCGTGAGTTCAACGGTGAACCAGACGTTGCGGCCGAGCGCGTTGTGCGTAGACGTCGCGACTTGGGTCAAAGACCCCTGAATAAACTTGTTTAGATAGGCTTGGCCGGTGGGAGCGAACACCACTTCGTAGTAGTCGCCGACCGTTGGGTCCACCCCAAACGTTACGCCGATGCGATTGCCTGACGCACCGTACGGGTTGAGCATGCGGACGCTCATGGTGTAGTCCGTCGAGCGTTGTGCTTGGACGTACATCGCGTCGTTCTGGCCTACCGAGCGATTGTTGAGCACGGTGCCTGCGATATCCCAGGTGCCGCTTAGCGGCCACCAACCCTCGTCCGAATCGAATGTCTCGCTCAATGACAATGGGTAGTCATGCCTCAGCGACACATCGTCGAAGCGGCCAGGCGTCCAATGTGTGATCAATCCGATCTGTCCGGTTGGATTCGACCCTAAGTGCTCGAATACGGGCGCGCCGTTGACGAGAACTCGAACGTGATTGACTTCGGCCTCGACGTTGAATTCGACATCGAACCACTCGCCGCGTCGGCCCGGATACGGCGCGGTTTCGATCGGCGTTACTCTCGTCTTACCTCCTGGTCCGAGCACGGTCTCTACAGAATTGGCACGAGCGATACCATCGGGGCCGAACACCACCTCTTCGTAGGTGGCAGTTCCATCGCCGCGGTCCTGATAGGCGAATGCGATTCCCATCCGATTGCCGCTCGCGCCATAAGGATTCATCATGCGAGCACGCAGCGTGAATTGGTCCGACTGACGCGGAAGCTCAGAACCCACGGTGATGGGAAGGAGGTTGACGCTCGCAGGTTCCACAGCGGTGTTTTGGTACACGCCGTTGACGACGTTCCAGTTCCCGCTAACTGCGTTCCACGCGGGCGCGTCATCGCTGAAGCTCTCACGGAACTCTGGATCGCCGTAGGCTCTCGTAACCAGGAGCCGGTCGAACCTCGCCGTGGTCTGACGCGTGATCAATCCTACTTTGCCGTAACTGCTAGGGCTCTGCTGAATACCGCGAACGACTGGAAGGCCGTTGACTAGGACGATGGTTTCCTCTGCGCTCCATTCCATCGAGACATCGAACCATTTGCCTTGGCCGCCGCCGCCGTACGTGCCAGTCGCAACGGTACTGCTCGCACCATCGACGACTTCGCGGACGAACACAGCGCCACTAGGGGAGAAGGTCACTTCGTAGAAGTTGGCGGGATCCTGGTAGTGATAGACGATGCCGACGCGAGTGCTACTACCGCTGCGCTCGTTAAGCATACGAGCACGGAACCAAAACTTATCCGCGATAACTGCAGTCAGGTCCTCCTGGTAGACGAATGGGGGCCTATAGGAATCGATCGTCGCAATGGCGGTAGACGTGGACGTGCTGTTGAACGTGCCGGCGCTTGCTACCCACGCGCCGGACGCAATGCCGAGCGTTTCTCCTTGCGTGAATTCGTATTGCGCCAGCTGACCCACCGGCTCGCGGTACAACGCATCGGAGAGGTGTGATGAGAAGGCAGCTGCAGAGACGAAAAGCGCTAGCGCGGGCCAGGGTGACATCGCAGACTCCTTGTCTATCGTCGAGCTAGTTGAGAATACAACGTGCTAGCCGACGCGTATGTAGTCCAGTTTGTTCCGACACGATCCCGGTAAATCATGCACGACGCATGCAACGCCCCGACTAAGCAAAATATACAAGCGTAAGTCTTTAGCGCCTTGCCGCGCGCGGGGGGTTGAGTACGCAGGGAAGGGACTATCCGCATCGCAAGCAGTGGGCAATGGAGCGAATCGCTCACCTATGCGGATCGTACCTATCGAGATATGGACCTACGCGTTGATGTCCAACCACTGTCACGTGGTGGTGCTTCACGTAAATGCGAAGCGAGCTCGAACCGGGAGTAGGGAAGGAAGCCTCGAGCGCTGGACTATCTGCGATAGGCTCGAGTTGCGGTGTGTTGGCTCTCTAACCATTCGAACTGTCGATGCGAATGGTGGGCGCCCAAGGGCCGACACAATCATCGACAGAATCTAGTGTCCAGAAGCGCGGATAGCGCGGCCTCACGCGCAAGCGAAATGAACGCCTTATCCAAGGCGCTGTTTGATCTCCGGCATGAGGTCTGCGTTGGGTACGCATCTATTTCTGGCGAGCTATTAAGTACGAGGTCGCAGTGAGTGTCAGCGCATTAGATGGACGTATCCGCAGAAGAGATCTTTTGTCCGCAGTGCGGATGCGCGAAGATGGGACATGCACGATAAGCGCGACGACGACTACGAACCGATCATCGCAACCAGGCGCTCTCGAGAGCCGTTGCGTGAAGACACGCAACCTCTCTGGCGTGTGGTGCTCGCGTTGGGTGGAGGCCTGGCCGTCGCAGTGTTGCTTGCCTGGGGGTTGATGGGCAGATCGTCGAGTGACAGCGCTTCCACGACCGTTCAGTCGGAAGGCTCAGCGCCAGATAATCCCCCCGACATTCGCCCGGAGATTGACGTGAAGCAGGAAATTGCGCCGCCAGCGCGCGATGTGGAGGCGGAGGCCGAGATCGCGCAAGCACCAGCTTCGTCCGAGGCCGAATCTACTGCAGGCTCTGAGCAGGCAGTCACGCCCGAAAATATTCCTGAAGTCGTCCCCGAAAATGAGGTCCAGGCGCCTGTGCCACCGGTGTCGGTGCGGTTCATGAGTCTCGACACGCAAGTGCAGTTCGAAGTGCATACCCCGTTCGATTCACCGCCTCCTCTGACGAGCAAGGCCGGGGACGTCGTTGCCGTTCCACCAGGAACCTATCGAGTGGTGGCTTCTGGCACTGAATTGGAGACGTTCGAACAAGAGATCACATTCGAAGGTGAGCGTCCTTTGGAATACAGCGTCGAGTTATGTGCGGAGCGCAAGAGCCAGCGCGAGAGCCTCGCAGGCCGAGTCGTTGAGGAGCGAGAGTGTGCAAGCACCGCTCAATGTGAATCCATGTTCGCCATCTTGGGCGAGCAAGCTGACCAACTCGTCAAGGACCGCGCCTTCCGAACGCAACAGTGTGCGAGGTGGCGCCCCAACGCAGCGCCTGACGGCAAATGGACGTTGAACATCAACTGTGGCGGTGCAACGTTGGCGACGACATGTCGCATCGAGATCGCTGAAGGTGCCTGCACCTTCGCCGAACCGCGCCGCAGCGTACGCGGCGCGGCGTGTCCACGCGCGGAACTCAAGTAGGGTAGAGCAACCGAAAGGGCGACCCAAGCGGTGCGCGCATTGGACAGCCAATCTCAAGCCTGAAGAAGCCTTTTCGATTGCGTGATGGTTGATTGCTCGGAACCATCTACCAATATATGAATGGGCATCCTTCGATGTCATTTAAACACTTTAAGAACGCATAGATCTCCCGTTGACCAGGAGAGTGCGGAGCATTGTCTCGCGCTGTCTTTTTCAAATCGTGTGCGTCCAGTCATCCTAGTTGTTTCTCTCGATAAGCGAATTGATGTCTGCGCGTGTTTCAGCGCCTAAGGAAATAGGCATCCGCGAGCGAATAAAGAGGCTACTGGTTCCGATAATGTGATGGTTGAGTGCACCAATCATCGGTCCCATATACGAACGCACATCTGCCGATCTCGTTTCGGCACTCCGTTGCTTTATCAAAATGGCGCTGATAGCGTCGCGACACAAAATACGATCGAGAGGCAATGTCTGCTTCTTGTAGATAAGGGGGATGTGATGAGTTCACGGACTTTTCTCCGCGCTTCTATGACGGTGATGGGCTTCGCAACGTCCCTCGGTGCGAGTGTGGCGTGGGCGCAGGCCGCCGGTCCGACTTCGCCGAATCAGAACGTCCCTTCCGAGGAAGTGGACGTCATCACGGTGACGGGATCGCGCGTGATCACCGACAATGTTCGCTCGCCGACGCCGATCACCTCGGTCGACGTGGCCGAGATCGCCGTCACTACGCCGAGCGACACGGCCGATGCGCTGAACAAGCTGCCAAACATCATCGGCGGCCGCACACCGCGCACTCAAGGCAATGGCAGTACCAACAACGGCGGCAACGTGCTGTCGCTGCGCAACTTCGGCCCTTCGCGCACGCTGGTGTTGCTCGATGGGCATCGCGTCGCACCGTCCAACCAAGATGGCACGGTCAACGTCGACACCCTGCCGCAGATGCTGGTGAGCCGCGTGGATATCGTTACCGGCGGCGCATCGGCGATCTACGGATCGGATGCAGTGGCCGGTGTCGTCAACTTCGTTCTCGACAAGAAGTTCACCGGGCTGACGTTGAAGGGTGACGTCGGTATGTCGAAGTACGAGGACGGCGATGAATATCAATTCGGAGCTGCTTGGGGCACGGAGCTCTTCGACGGGCGGGGCCACTTTGAGGCGTCTGCTCGTATTCGACACCAGGACAAGATTCCAATCAGCGCGCGCCCCTATGGCGAGGACGGACAGGCTTGGCTGCTAGCGGGTAACGGCTCGCCGACGAACCCGTATACCAACATCCCTTACTCCCGCGTGTTCAACAGCGGCCAGTATGGCAACGTGCAATGCGGTCCCGCCTGCGCGTTCAACAACTACACTTTCAACCAAGCAGGCATCTTGAGTCCGATGGTTCATGGCACGCCCACTGGCACCGCGAATTTGGAGTCGGGCGGTGACGGCTCGTACGTGAAGGGCGGCACCTTCCGTTCCGAGATCGACATGAAGGACGTGTTCGGCCGCTTCAGCTTGGACTTGGGCGACACCGCCAATTGGTACGTGCAAGGATCCTGGGCTCAAGCCGAGAATCTGTCGGATTGGATTACTTGGGTTGTGAGTCCATCGGCTAGTCGCCCGAACACGTTGTTTGCCGACAATCCGTTCCTCGACCCAGTCACGCAGCAACAACTCGGGGCAAATATCGTCTGCGGAACTCCCGAAGCCGAGGGTTGGCGCTGCTTGCCGGCCACGCCTGCCACTTCGCCGCAGACCGGCAGTACGCCACCGCCGCCGCCGACCACGCCTTATTTCTCGGCACCGTCGTACATTTGGAACAATGTCGGCGGGGAACCGGCGACCGGCAGCCCGAACCGGCTGTACCGCACGATCGCGGATCAAAAAACATGGAATGCCGAAACCGGTGTGACTGGCACTCTCGGTAGTTTCGACTGGGATGTGTTCTACAACCACAGCGTAAGCGAGCTCACTGTCACCAATCCGAACAACACGGATAACGCAAGGTATCTGGCTTCGCTCGATGCGGTGAATGTGAATGGCACTATCGAGTGCTGGGTCAACACACAGCCGCAATTCGCGGGCCTCTATCCAGGTTGCGTGCCCACCAACATCACCGATCCCGCCGGCCCTTCGGCGGCTGCGTATGAATATTTGCGCGTATCCACCTCGTGGCTCCTGACGCAGAAGCTCGACAATATCGGCGCTTCGATCGGCGGAGGCTTGTGGGGCATCGGTCTGCCCGCGGGCGAGATCAGGGCCAACCTTTCGGCCGACATGCGCTGGGCCACATATGAAATGGAGAGCGATTTCAGGCCAACCGACTTCGTCAATTGCACGGGACTACGTATGTGCTTGGCGAATGGCGGTGCTCCGGTACGCTGGGTGCAGAACACCAACGCCCCAGTTGATGCCGACCAAGACGTTTATGAATTCGCGTTGGAATTGAACATCCCGCTCATTGCGGACATGCCGGGAATGCAGGAAGTGTCCACCAATTGGGCGGGCCGCTACACGAAGTATTCGACCTTCGCGGGTGTTGAATCCTGGAAGGGGGGGCTCAATTGGCGAGTTAACGATACGATCCGCTTCCGCGCCACCGTCTCGGAGGATATTCGGGCACCGAACCTGAATGACCTGTATCAGCCCGCGGGCGTTTCTTCGACTGGCTTCACCGACCTGCTCACCGGCGGCAACAACAGCCTGCGACTCGTCACAAGCGGCAATCCGAACCTGACGCCGGAAGAAGCACGCACGGTCACGGTGGGTATGGTGCTGACACCGTCCTTCCTGCCGCGCTTGAATCTGTCGATCGACTACTACGACACCAAGATCACCGACGCGATCACGGGGATCAGCTATCAGAACAACGCTATCCAGAACATCTGCCTGGCCAGCGCGCCTGCGTACGATTCTCCGTTCTGTTCGTTGGCGGTGCGTCCGATCACCGATCCGAGCGATCCCAACTACACGAATCCGGACCTCAACTTTCCGACCGAGGTCCGCAATTCGCCACTCAATGCGGCGAAGCAGGAGACGCACGGCTACGATCTGCAGATCGACTACAGTTGGGACATGGTGGGCGGCGAAATCTCGCTGCGTCATCTGGTCAGCTACCAACCAGAGAACGACACGGTGAACATTCCGGGCGCGTTCCCAACCCGGGCGGTTCAGCCTGAGCTGCTAATGAGCACGTTCCTCACATACCAAAACGAGAGCTGGACCGTAGCCCTGCAAAATCGCTGGCTGGATAGCGTCGATCTGAGAACCAGCAGCAATGCGCTCAACGGTAACAGTCAAAATTACGTGGACCCAACCTTGGACTCGTACAACGTCGTCGATACCACAATAAGCAAGCGGTTCGAGACGATGGGCGGCAACTTGGATGCGTTCCTGACGGTCAACAACGTGTTGAACGAACGCGCCCCACTGTTCCCGTCCAACTCGGGAATTCCAGGTTTGTTCTATCCGACGCTCGGCTTTTACGACGACATGGGTCGCTTCTACACCGCCGGGTTCAAGATGAGTTTCTAAGTCACGGCCAGCCCACGCAATGGACGCGTGATTTCTAGTCAGATGAGCGGATGCGCGTCCCGGATCGCCGACCTCCTTACATATATGTAGGGAGGTCGATCAAGCGACTGGGGCAGCTCCGCTCAATCTTTCCGATTGAAGTGTGCGTCTATGCAGCGGCAGGCAAACGCTGTGGAACGATGCACGGGCCGTTGTTGGCCGATGATTGTTCTGCATCATCGACATTCTCGACATCCATGTCGGTCAGGAAGCAGAGGTTACTCAGCCGTCTTCCGAGTCTTGTTACGGTCGTTCACCGACTCCTCGATAAGCGTCGCGACTCCACGTGGATCCTCTTGCTGGGCCACGTGGCCGCCTGGAAAAGTGCGAATCGTCCAGCCACGTGCTTCGGCGCGCTGCCAGCTCTTGTCCATCTTCGCGCGCTCCTCGGCTGACTTGTCCTTCGGAATGAAGGCGACGTAGGTCACGGGTAGCGCCAGCGCGGCGGGGTTCTTGTACGAGACTGGTTGGCTGAAGCACTTAATTGAATGCTTGACGCTGTGCGGCGGTGGCGTATTCGGTTTGACCCACGGCACTTGCATGAAGCCGTCCTTGAAGCGCTCCGGATCCTGCGGGCCGTTGCCGCCGAAGAGTTCCCAGAGCGACATTCCATCATCAGGGACCGCGGCATCGAGAAACACGACGTGACGAATACGCTCGGGAATGCGATCCATGACGCCTGTGACCACCATGCCACCGTAGCTATGGCCGGTTAGCACCACATCGTGCAGGTCCTCGTAGAGGATCAGATTCACGACGTCATTTATATGAGTCTCAAGATCGATGTCGGGGCTGTTGAGGTGTTCACGTTCGCCGAGTCCGGTGAGCGTGGCACGGTAGACAGTGTGGCCATCGTCGGAAAGAAACTTGCCGGTGCTCTTCCACTCCCAGGCACCGGCCGTCGCTCCATGGACGAGAACGAATGTGTACTTCTCTGCGGCTGGAGC
>JAICPY010000129.1 GCA_025929585.1 Steroidobacter sp. | reverse complement strand
TTTCTCGCGCGAGGTCTTCGATGAGATCGTGCGCATGCTAGCGGAAGGATTCTCGACTCGTCGCGGCCGGCAAGGCGCGCTCGTCTATCACGATGCGGTCAATCGCATCCTTCGGGGACGCAAGGGCGCTCGACTCACGGCGATCACCTCGGGCGGCGCTATCCCCGACACAGCGGATTACCAGGTGATGCTCGAGCCCGAGGGTCATCTCATCGGCACCGTCAACGAAGATTTCGCCGTCGAAAGCTTGGCAGGCGATGTCTTCCAACTCGGCAATGCTTCCTATCGCATCATTCGCGTCGAACGCAGCACCGTACGCGTCGAAGACGCACACGGCCAAGCACCGACGATTCCGTTTTGGCTCGGTGAAGCACCGGGGCGCACCGATGAATTGTCTTCCGCGGTGTCGCGGCTACGGGGAGAGCTCCAAGCATACTTGGACGTGACTGGTGATTCGCGGGTCGCGGGTAGCAAGGAAGACGTGACTGGTGATTCGGCGCTCGCGGCTAGCAAGAACGAGCCTCAACCTTCTTCTGTCGGGTCCGACAAATCACGAGTCACGAATCACGAATCACTTTCCCATCCTGGCGCTGCGCTAATCGCGAGTCACGAGTCACTTCCTCCTTCTCACCCTCTCGCATTCCTCGGTGAGGCGGCTGCTTCTCAACTGCTCGCCTACCTATCGTCAGGGTGCGCAGCGCTGGGGTGTCTGCCGACGCAGCAGAAGGTCGTGTTCGAACGCTTCTTCGATGAGGCAGGAGGAATGCAGCTCGTCATTCATTCTCCTTTCGGCAGTCGCATCAATCGTGCGTGGGGTTTGGCGCTGCGCAAACGGTTTTGCCGAACGTTCAACTTCGAGCTGCAGGCCGCGGCGACCGAAGATACGATCATCTTGTCGCTCACCACTGCACACAGTTTCGAGCTCATCGAAGTCGCTCGATACCTGCATTCCAACTCGGCTCGCGACGTTCTGATCCAAGCCTTGCTCGCTGCACCGATGTTCGCCACACGCTGGCGCTGGAGCGCTGCCATCGCGCTTGCGTTGCCGCGGTTTCGCGGAGGTAAGAAAGTGCCCGCACCGCTCGCGCGTATGAACGCGGAGGATTTGCTCGCCGCCGTGTTCCCCGATCAAGTTGCGTGCGGCGAGAACATCGTCGGTGACATCGTGGTTCCGGATCATCCCCTCGTGCGCCAAACAGTGCGAGATTGCTTGGAAGAAGCGATGGACATCGAGGGATTCGAGCGCCTGCTCGAAGGACTCTCGAGTGGTCGAATCCAAGTCGAGGCTCGTGACCTAACGGAGCCCTCTCCTCTCGCGCTCGAAGTGTTGTCCGCAAGACCTTACGCCTATTTGGACGATGCTCCTTTGGAAGAGCGCCGCACGCAAGCTGTCATGAGTCGCAGATGGATGGATCCGGACTCCGCCGCCGATATCGGTAAACTCGATCCAGAAGCCATCGCACGAGTCAGACTCGAAACCTGGCCGGATGCGGCGACGCCCGATGAGCTGCACGACGCTCTGTTGTGGATGACGTTCTTGACGCGCGATGAAATCGAGCTCAACGATCGATGGCCCGCATTGATGCGAGAGTTGATGAAGCAGGGACGGGTTATCGCGCTTGTGCGTGCGACCGACGAAGAGAGTGATTGCGCAGGCTTGTACGTCGCTGCCGAACGCTTATCGATGTTTCGACCTGTGTTCGCGGATGTCATCGAAGACACAATCGGCGCGTCGAGCTCAAAGCAGTACACACGCGATGAAGCGTTGATCGAAATCGTGCGCGGCCGCCTCGAAGGCTCCGGTCCGACGACAGCAGAGCTCATTGCAACGTCATTAGGGGTTCCGACGACCGACATCGACGCCGCCCTGCTCGCGCTCGAAGCCGAAGGCACAGCCATGCGCGGTTCCTTCTCCAATTCTGGCCGCAGACCGCAGACTGCGGACTCCGGACCCTCACCCGAGTGGTGCAACCGCCGTCTCCTCGCTCGCATCCATCGTTACACCGTCAAACGTCTTCGCGCCGAAATCGAACCTGTTCAATCGCGCGACTTCCTCCGGTTTCTTTTCGACTGGCAACGAATCACGCGTAAGACGCGCATGCAAGGTCCGGATGCCGTCGCTTCGGTTCTTGGACAGCTCGAGGGATTCGACGCTCCAGCGAGTGCTTGGGAAAGCGAGCTGCTACCGTTGAGAATCGCGGAATACGATCCGGCGTGGCTCGATGAGCAATGTCTTGCAGGCCGCATCGTTTGGACACGCCTTGCTGCTCGAAGTGGCGAATCGGTTCGTGGGGCGGCGCCGGTAAAGGCGACACCGATCGCATTGCTCGCTCGCCGGCATATGAAACTCTGGTCGAGCTTTGCCAATCCGCAAACTCCCATCTCGCTCAGCTCAAAAGCGCAACAGGTTGCAGAGTTGATCCGCGAACACGGCGCGTCGTTTTTCGATGAGCTCACCGAACAGTCGGCACTGCTGCCGGTTCAAGTCGAAGAAGCATTGGCCGAGCTCGTCGCGTTGGGCCTCGTGAACTCCGACAGCTTTGGTGGTTTGCGTGCCTTATTGCTTCCATCGGATCGGCGGCGTCCTCCCCATCAACGTCGATCTTCTCGCGGTAAACGCGGCCTCGCCATTTTTGGCATGCAAGATGCTGGTCGATGGGCGTTGGTCAGAAAGGAAGGACTTGAGGCCTGCGGCGTGCGGGCTGCGGCAGAAGCAGCGCCGACACTTACCGCGGATGCCGCGCCATCATCGAAGGCCAAGCCAACTAACAGTCCCTCTATCGCCTTGTCGCAGGCCGCTCGCCGCATGCCTCAAGCCGCAAAGGCAGCAACCGATCCGGCCGCGATCGAGCACGTCTGCCGCACCTTGCTCAACCGCTGGGGCGTCGTGTTCTGGAAGTTGGTCGATCGCGAAGCAGATTGGCTACCGCCTTGGCGAGAGCTACTAATGTGCCTGCGTCGTCTTGAAGCGCGCGGCGAAATTCGCGGCGGGAGATTCGTCGCAGGTTTCTCGGGCGAGCAGTTCGCGTTACCCGAGGCGATTGGCGCATTACGCGACATCCGGCGCCAACCGTTTTCGAATGAATATGTATCGATTAGTGCCGCAGATCCCTTGAACCTCGTCGGAATCCTCACGCCCGGTGCCAGATTGCCTTCGCTCACGGGCAATCGCGTGCTCTACCGCGACGGCATTCCTGTTGCGATTCTCGCTGGCGGCGAAACGAAGTTCCTCGAGATGCTGGAACCAGAAGAACAGTGGCGGGCGCAGAATGCTCTGCTGGGACGGAGAGATTCGAGCGATCTAGATCTGCAAGCGAGCCGCTGACGCTGCTCACAAACGAAGAGGCCCCCACCCTAACCCTCCCCGTAAACAGGGGAGGGGATCAGACACAAACAAGGTCCGCAGCCCGCAGGCCTCTTATCCGATTCCCTCCCCTGTTTACGGAGGGTTAGGGTGGGGGCCTCTTCTGCCGCATGCCGCGCGCCACGGCACAGGTCCTCAGATCACTTCCGTCTCGCCACCCTTCTTCCATTGCGCAGCCTCGTCATACTCCGGCTGCAGCTTTTCCGGATCCAGCTCCGGCTTCGACTCGGACTCTGGCTCGCCCTGTTCCGAATCCTGTCGGCCAATAGTTCCCAGCCCATTCATACGAGTGCGCACTTCGCGTGGATTGCCTATGTAGTGAATCGCACCCATGCCGTTCATCGTCGCATCCAATGTTTCAGTTGCGTGAACGACGACGCGGCCCACTCCGTCGACCGACACTCTCGCGTTCGCCGCTGTCAGCTCGCTCAAGTTGGCGGTGCTGGCTCCGGCCAAGTGAAGCGTGAGCTGATCCAGATGACCGCTTGCCTTGATCTTCACGGCGCCTTCGACCTTCACGTGCGATTCCCCACCCGCGAAGCCGACGAGTGATGCCTCATAACCGCCGCCCAGTCGCAGTGAATTCAGCCGCGGCAGGGTGATGCGCACCGTGGTGCGGGGTTGTCCCTCTCTTATGAACCAGTCTCTGACTCGAGTACGAATGTAGAGTGTTTCATCGCGCACCTCCGTGTCGATGCGATCGAGCACGTTTGCGCCACCTTCGAGCTCCACCGAAGCTGGCGACCCGATCGCAATCTGTAAGCTTGCCGCGCCTTCTACGTCGACAGCGTTGAACGCGCCCAGCTTGCGCGCCTGGACCTCGACAGGGCCATGATCCTCGGAGCACGCGGTTAGGGCCCCAAGGATGAAAATGGCAGCTAGCAGCCTACTTGCGACAATCATGTGTGCGACTCCATGCGACGGGCCAACCGTGCAGCGTGTCCCGCCATCATGCCGATTCGGGTACGCGCCGGGAACTTCTCACCGGTAAAAAGCGGTCTGATGCCGGGGAATCGTCTCCGCGCTGCAGCCCTCACCACTCGGGTGTATCCTTCGCGTCCTTCAACCCCTCCTTTTGGATTCCACGTGCTTACGGCCGATAAAGTCCTCGTCACCATCGGTACTCCCTGCTCAGTCTCCGCAGTGGGTAGCACCGAAACTTATCAAGCGCGCGTCGTGCGCTCGCCCGAGTTCATTGCGTATGCCGCGTTCGATGCCGGGTTGATCGATATCGAACCGAAGTCCGACGGTTCTTTGAAGCTTTCCTGGCGCAATGGCCAACCCGCGTCGATCGCAGAAATCGAGAGCAAGCACGGTCCGCAGCTTCGGGCGAATCTAGGCATTCGCTTCGTGGAAGAATTGACAGCGCTTGGGAATGCCGTCGTGACGGATATCGGCGCGAGCTTGCCGCACGATTTCGCAAAAGACGGACTCAGACGCCTCGCGGGACTCACCTACCGAGACGTGCGCGAGTCAGCGCTCAAAGACATGTACGGTTTGTTCGACGATGATCCGCGGCTCGGTCCTTCCTTGCAGGCCCAGTTGTTTGTCTACGGCGGAATGGGTGCGCTGGCGGCGTTGCCGGTACCGCTGTCCGAATTGCTCAGCAATCCGTACGACTTTCGAATTGCCGCGGCGACGGCGTTCTCGGGGATGGATGCGCTTGGCGAATGGCGCTCCGCCGGCTCCTCTGAGATTGCGAACGACAAGCTGCGCGACAGATTTGCGATGCGGCTGGCGAATTCGCTCTCCTCACACGGCCCCGCACTGATCTCAACGATGCTTGCTCCTGCGTATGCTTTGAGCAAGTCGCTGAAGAATCCCGCGCTACTCGAATCGCTCAAGTCCCCGAGCGGTTTTATGCGTGTTCCGCAGACGCCCTTGAATACATCGGGTGCCTGCGCTTCGAGCTCGATCGCTTTCTGCGAGATCGCTCCCCAGATGTTGTTCGATTATCCAGGCTTTCGACGGCCGCAAATCACATTATGGAGCGCGGCGGATGCCGCCACGCGTCCTCGATGGGAGATCTTCGATGCTTTCGGCTCGGGCGCGTTGATGACGCGAGCGAAGTTGGATGCGCTCAATGCATCGCGGCCTCCGGCAGAGCAGCGCTCGGTCGCGGACTGCCTCGCGCCGTTCGACATCGATGCCAACGGCACCGTGGTCGGCGAGGCCGGTTCTGGCGTATTGATCACTACGCTGGATTTCGCTCTGCGAAATTTCCTCGACATCACCTCCATCGTCACCGGCTGGGGACAGAGTGGTGAAGCGGGCGGCAAGGCGCACTTCGCAGGGGTTGGCTTCGGCGGTGAGAATGCACTGCTGCATGCCTATGAGCTGTCGTATCAAGGTCACGGCTACGGAGTCGCCGATTTCGAATACTTCGTCGCTCACGCAACTGGCACGCGAACGAATTCCAAAACTGATCTTGCAACGGCTGCGAATGCCCGGAAAGTGGCTGCGCAGCGTCAAAGTCACACCGGTCCGTTGCGACCTGTCTATGTCGGCACGCCGAAAGCCATCGGTGACGGCCACACGATGGGCGAGACCGGACTCAAGGCCGTCAGTCAGGCTTTGCAATACTTGCTGGGCGAAGAGGCTGTCGGTGTGCCGACCTTGCGCCACCCCGATCCTGATTTAGGGCCCGCTGCCGAGTCGTTCGTTTTGCAGTCCCATCCCGTTCCCGGTAATCACGACGGCGGTGCCCTATGCGCAACTCAAGGTTTCGGCGGCTACAACGGTGCAATCGCTCTGCGCTCTGCCCACGCCGACGCTTTTGCCCGCTATGCTCCGGATGGCAAGATGCTGGCTGCCTACCTGGAACGCTGGCCAGAGCTCAGACGTGAACGCAGACAACGCGAGCGTTACTGGCGCTTGCGCCGACGCAGTGCACTCGAGCTTGCACAAAGGCATTGCTGGAAGGGACTGGACTAAAAGCAGCGGGTCGTGAGTCGTGATTCGCGGGTAGCAAGAGTGCACCTGCGACACATATGATGTGAGGTGTCTTCGGACCTTATACTGCTGGCATCAATAGCGCGCAGGTTCTCCTTGCGATCCGCGACTCACGACTCACGATTCTCATCCGCTCCATGCTTTCCGATTTCCGCTGTTTCTCCTCGCGCGTCTTCTGGATCGTCTCGCTCGCCGCGGCATTGGTGTTGACGGCAGTCGTCGCGATTCCGCAATGGCTGTCGAAACAGGAGCGGCTCGACGTATTGCGCTCGCATGTCGCGGAGATCTCGCAATTGGCGGCGAGCGTCGTCGATGGCGACTTGCACCGTCAGCTACTCGATCCGGCGAACTACACCCCCGAGTTGTATGCGCGAACGCTCGAGCCGTTGGTCCGCTTTCATTCGGCCGCTCCGCAAATCTTTTATGTGTACACGATGGTCGAGCGCGATGGTCGCAGCTACTTCGTGGTCGATACCGCCGCTTCGGAAGATCTCCAAACCACGCGAGAGCTACGCGCTTCGAAATACATGGAGCCTTTCGAGCTCTTGGACACAGAGCCCGATCCTGATTGGCTCCAGCGAATCGCAGCAGGTGAAACCTACGTTTACCCAGACTTTCAGCACGACGTCTACGGGTACTTTTTGTCTGGCCATAGCCCAATCTTCGATAGCGAAGGCAGATATAGCGGCTTCGTGGGCGTGGACTTCGACAGCCAGTACTATCTAGAACAAGAATCCAGTTTTCGAGCGATCTCCGTCGGCACCATTGCGGCCGCATTGATGTGTGCGTTGCTGATTGGTTACCTGGCGGCTCGCTATCACTACACGGTCGTCCATCAGATCGAAGCGCACTACAACATTTCCATTCGCGATGATTTAACCAACCTGCTGAACCGCCGCGGCGCGCTCGCGGCGATCAAGAAAGCGGCGGGTATCTCCGCAAGCAACTATGCGGTCATCCTCGTCGATGTAGACAATTTGAAAGGGATCAACGACCACCATGGTCACGCAGCGGGCGATGCCTTCCTACGAAGCGTAGCGGATGCGATGTGCTCGAGCGTCCGCGAAACAGATATCTGCGCGCGCCTGGGGGGAGATGAATTCTTGATCTTCGCCTCGAGCTGCAATCTCGATGCGGCCACCGAGATCGCGAGGCGTCTACTGAGCAAGATGTACTTGAGCGAGGCAGTCGTCAACAGCTCTCGCTCCGGAGTCTCCATCGGCATTTGCGTCAGTGAGCCAGGCAACGCCGATTTCGAGACGATGTATCGCCGAGCGGACGAGGCGCTCTATCGCGCGAAATCTTCCGGCAAGAACCGCTACGTCATCTACGAAGCGATGGCCTCGGTCGGCTGAACACTCAGCACTTTGTGAAGTACTGAGCCCAGCTCCTCAACCGTGTTCGGCTTGAGCACGAGCTCACGAATTCCTGCTTTGATCGCGGCCTCGCGATCCTCGGTTCGTACATAGCCAGAGGTCAGGACGACGGGCGTGTTGGGCATTACCTTCAGAATCTCCACCGCCAGTTCCGATCCCGACATGGTTGGCATGGACAGGTCGGTAACAACGGCATCGTAATTTTGCGGATCGTCTTTGAACGCTTGCAACGCGACGCGTGGATCGGTGAATCCAGCGACTTCATATCCAAGTCGATTCAGGACCCGTGTGATTAGATAGACGAGCGCTTCCTCATCATCAACGTACAGTACGCGTTGACCGCTGCCGCGCTCTGCGCGCGGTTGATTCTGCACGGGGCTCACGATGCCATCGTGAACCGGAAGATAGACATCAAAGGTCGTGCCCACACCGAGCTTCGTTTTGACATCGATCGCACCTCGATGACTCTTGACGATGCCATGGACGACAGCCAGACCAAGACCGGTGCCTTGGCCACGCGGCTTCGTGGTGAAGAACGGCTCGAAGATCCGCTCCAGGACATGAGGATCCATGCCTGTGCCTCGATCGCGAATCGAGAGGCGGTAGTACTTTCCGGGAGTAAGCTGAGCGAGCGACAATGTTCGCGAAGCGGGGACTTCGACCAAATCCAACTCCACCTCGAGCTCCCCGCCCTGCGTACTCATGGCATGCGCCGCGTTAGTCGCCAAGTTAACCAGCACTTGATGAATCTGCGCAGCGTCTCCTAGGACGATCGGATGTTCAGGTTTCACCGACACCCGCAATACGATGCGCGCCTCCAACGCGGCACGCAGCAATGATGCTGAATCTTCAATGATCGTTCGCAGATCGATGGAAGTTTGATGCGATTCTTCGCGGCGACTGAAGGCGAGAATTTGATTGACGACACCCGACGCACGAGCGCTTGCCTTGGCCACTTCCGTCAGGGAGAGCTGCGCCGGATGATCGATCGGCAAATCCTCGGCCGCGAGGCGCGTGTTGCCGGAAATAGTCAGCAGAATATTGTTGAAGTCATGAGCAATTCCCCCGGCGAGCGTACCTAACGACTGCATCTTCTGTGCTTCACGCAGCTGCGATTCCAGAACCCCGCGCTCTCTTTCCGCTTGCAGTCGCGCACTGATATCAATCGCGAAGGCGACCACCCCATCGAGCTCTGCAGAGGCGTTGCGCATCACCGTAAAGTGCCAATCGCAATGCAACCGACTGCCATCCTTGCGGCGATTCTCGACGATCAGATGGTCGGGATGACTCTGACCCGCGTGCACTGCAGTGCGTACCGGCTCGATCACAGCGAGGCCTTCGTCAGTCGCAGTGAGTTCGTAGACATTCCGACCGACTGCCTCGGCGCTGCGGTAGCCGAACATTCTTTCGGCAGCCGGATTCCACACTCTCACGATTTGATCGCTACCCCAAACGATGCAGGCCAGCGGCGCACGGTCGATGTACAACTGCAGTTGCGAATCCAGCTCATGAAGACGCTGCCGACTTTCATCGAGCTGCTCGCTGAGTTGACGATGCTCATGGATATTCTCCAGCAGTCCCATGAAGTAGGTGCCGCTCGCGCCCGGCGGCCGCACGATCGAGGCAGTGAGCCGTCCCCAAACAAAGGTGCCGTCCTTGCGAACGTACAGCTTGTCGACCTGATATGAATCCCGCTCCCGGCGCGTCATTTCGCCAAACATCTGCAGGTCGTACGGATAATGATCGGGATGCGTAACGCGACGGGCCGAGCGGCCGATGAGCTCGCCCTTCTCATAGCCGAGAAAGCGTTCGTAGGCAGCGTTGGTGCGAACGAAGCGGCCGTTCTCGTCCGTGATGACGATGCCTAATGCCGCATTCTCGAACATCGTCGAGAACTCGGCTTCCAAACGGCTGACCTCATTCGATGAACGCGACGAGGACGATGACCTCCATGGCAATGCTTTCAGCCATCGTGGCCACTTAAGACGCCGATCGCTCTTACGCATTCGGGCGCTCGCGGTGTGACGCGAGGAAGCGCGAGCCGGCTTGCGATAACGGTTGCTGACAGAGATAGTCCAGGCCGACCTGGTGCTTGACGCTCGAGCAACACAATCCTTCGATGAGCACGAGGTCTCCAGAAATGTTCGTCACAAGATCCGCAACGTACGTGACGCCCTTGCGACCGGCGACCAGGGATAACCGCAGTTCCATATGGCTCACCTTCAAAGCAAGGCAACGCGTTGCACAATCGCCTTGCCGCGTGATTCGGGCATTGTCAGGTAGGAGTAGTGAGCGGCAGTGTTCGCAACATCGCCAACGCGTCAAGTCGCAACCGCTCTCTATCGATGGCTGCGATGCCATGGTGCTGATACCGCGCTAACGTAACGCGCCTTCCTCTTCTCTGACTACCCCCTACCCCCTAATCATTACCCCCTGCTGATTATTATCCCCATCTCTTCATCACCGTGCGCTTGCGCGGTTTGTGCACCTGCGCTTATATTCCTCCTATGCATTCTCTCCCCCTCAACCGCTGCGCCGTTCTTAGCGTAGTTGCCCTAGTCGTCGTCGTACGCACGACGCCGTAGGGGAGTTTTTGCACTAAACAATAAACCCCCTCCGGCGTGAGCCGGCGGGGGTTTTCTTTTTGCGCCGGTCATGTCGAAGGCTTCAACCAAAGGAAGCTAGTCATGCAAACAACCGGTGCCGCCCTGATCATTGCCTTGCTCGAGCAACGAGGCGTAAGGCTGGTCGCCGGAATCCCCGGAGGCACGCTGCTTCCTCTATACGAAGCTCTAGGCCGCTCATCGCTCATCCGTCACGTACTCGCACGCCATGAGCAGGGCGCGGGTTTCATCGCCCATGGAATTGCTCGCCTGAGCGGCAAGGCAGGTGTGTGTTTCGCAACCTCGGGGCCGGGCGTTACCAACCTCGTTACAGCAATCGCGGATGCAAAGCTCGACTCCGTGCCCCTCGTCTGCATCACAGGTCAGGTGCCAAAGGCCTTGATCGGCACCGATGCATTCCAAGAAGTCGCAACGCTCGACATCGTTCGATCGATCACGAAAAAGGCCTACTTCGTACGGCGGGCAGAGGAGCTCGTTCATGTCATCGACGACGCTTTCCAGACCGCTGAGACAGGTCGGCCGGGGCCGGTCCTGATCGATGTGCCGAAGGATGTGCAAACGCAGCCAGTTTGGGCCTCGACTCCCTCGTGCGTAGCAGCTTCAGACAAGAACAACGCGCATCGACGAGATGAATCACATCTAGCGGCCCAGTACTCGCGCGCGGCCCAATTGATCGCGCAGGCCGAACGTCCGCTTGTTTACGTCGGTGGTGGCATCGTCAAAGCGTGCGCACATCCTCTTCTGCGGCAGCTCATTGATAACACTTCAATGCCTGTGACGACCACGCTCATGGCACTTGGGGCGCTACCTTACGATCATGAGCTGAATTTAGGCATGCCTGGAATGCACGGGGCGGTGTTCACCAATCGGCTCATCGAGGAATGCGATCTGCTACTCGCGATCGGAGCGCGCTTCGATGATCGCGCGACAGGTAAGGCAGACGCCTTCGCTCCGCGAGCAAAGATCATCCATATCGATATCGATCCTCGAGAATTCGGCAAGATCAAGGCACCCACGCTTGCGATTCAGGACGATAGTCACCATGCGCTCCTGGAGCTGTGCAAACGGGTCGAACCGCGATCGCGGCCGAATTGGATCTCTCGAATCGCGCACATGCGCTGCGCGCATCCACTAGCGACGCCGAACATCGAAGAGCTCTGTAGTCCGTATGGAATCGTACGGGCTGTCGGCCATCTTGCTCCGAGCAATTCCATCATCACGACCGATGTTGGCCAACATCAGATGTGGGTCGCGCAAACATTTCCGTTCCGCGATCCGCAACGTTGGCTCACTTCGGGCGGGCTCGGAACGATGGGCTTCGGTTTGCCTGCCGCCATTGGTGCAGCGTTAGCGGAACCGGGCGCGACTGTCATCTGCTTCACCGGCGATGGCAGTCTGGCGATGAATGTTCAAGAATTGGCGACGCTTGCGGAGCTCGGCCTCAATGTCAAAATCGTGCTGCTCGACAATGCGGCTTTGGGATTAGTGCGCCAGCAGCAACATCTGTTCTACTCGCGCAGCTACGTGGCGTCCTTATATGCACAGTCCACACGGTTCACCGCCGTGGCCGAAGCATTCGGTGTTGCAAGTCATGACTTGAGCAGCATCGGCGCTCCAGAACGGCTGCTACGCGAGGTCTTGAAAAGCCCGGGCCCAGCTTTGATACGCGTGCCTATCCGAGCGCATGAAGTCGTGCTGCCGATGGTTGCACCTGGTTGCGCGAACCTCGAAGCACTGGTGAGCGCGGAGTGAAACAGGTTAAAGAGATACATATGCAGCAGATCAACTGGCAGGATTTCATCAAGGTCGAGCTTCGGATCGGCACGATACTGGAGGTTCTCGAATTCCCTGAAGCGCGTAAGCCTGCATGGAAGATGCGTATCGATTTCGGTAGCGAGATTGGCGAACGTGTCTCGAGCGCGCAAATAACAGCGCTGTATTCGAAGGAAGATCTCATCGGCCGGCAAGTCCTCGCGGTCGTCAACTTCCCTCCCAAACAAATCGGCCCCTTCCGCTCGGAAGTTTTGGTCACTGGGTTTCACGACACCGAAGGACGCATCGTGCTCGCCGGCCCGGAGCGGCGGGTGCCAAATGGGGCGAAACTTCTATAGTCGAACAAG
>JAICPY010000130.1 GCA_025929585.1 Steroidobacter sp. | reverse complement strand
TCGCGCGCCAACTCTGGGTGCGCCATCGGCCTAATCGAAAGCCAGACTCGCTGTCCCTAGCCGAAGTCACGCAACGGCTCAGCATTCTGATCGAGGCGATCTTTGGTTTACGCGTACCTATCCGCATCGCGCAGCGTCCGACTCCGCCAACGTTTTTGACTCGAGTGTTCAGATCCTCGGATTTGCCGCGACATGCGAGAGCAATTCCAGCAACCGATGGTAGTGCGATTTGGCTACCGGGGGAACTGCAATCCGGAGCTTTCAGGGCATTGAGCAGCTATCGTTGCATGGCACTCCTGCAGGCAACGCGGATGGCGCGCGGCAGCGCCTCTTATTTAAGCGAAGCAGGTAGCCGCGGAGTAGGCGACCTCTATTTATTGATCGAGGCGTCGGTAGCACACGATCAGCTCGCACAGTTGTTGCCTGGTATCGAGACGGAGCTCGATTCGTTCAAAGCAGCGGCGCTATTGGAGCGTCCTGGCGTAGAAGCGTTTCCTGCACAGCGAAGACCGTTGGAAGCCTTAGTTCAATCTATCATGAAGGGCGAATTGCCGGAGCTCAAGAATCGCTTCGGAAAAGCTCCCCCTTCAACCGCATCACTCGATCTTGCCTGCACATTGGCGATGCGCCTGTCAAAAGAAGCGGCTCATAAGTCGAATGCTCGCTCACCTATGGTGTTCAAAGACTTATGGATTGGGGAGTTGCGTGCTCCACACGATCGGCCCACTGACCGAATTACTGCGATAGAGGCTCCAACTGAGGATTCGCACGCCATCAGAAGTGCGCGCCTCGCACGTCGTCCTGAAGTTCGAGCAGTCAAAGAAGGCGAGGACGACAAGCAACCTGGCGCATGGATGATTCAAACGGCACCGCCGCAAGAAAGCGCCGAGGATCCTCTGGGCATGCAACGTCCAACCGATGTGGATGAGGGCACAGCCGCGGAAGAGTACGCAGATGCCGTTTCCGAGTTGAGCGAGGCGCGGCTCGTCAGCACGCCCGGCCGCGCAAAGGAGATCCTGATCTCGGATGATCCGCCGGAAGCCGTGACTCAACGTGTCTTAGCCCAGGCGGATTCTGGCTCAGGGCTCGACTACCCCGAATGGGATTACCGCATTGAAGCCTATCGGCACCCCGGCGCAAGGATCCGCATTCTTCCGCCGATCGCCGGCTCTCTTGCGTGGGTCGAACAGACTATGCGGCAGCATCAAACGATGTGCGAGGGCATCAAGCGAAGATTCGAGATGCTGCGCGCCGAGCGGCAGCGAGTGCGCAAGCAACTCGATGGTGATGAATTGGACTTGGATGCCTACGTGGACGCACGAGCCGATCTGCTGGCGGGCTTACCCATGCCGCAAGCTGTTTATCAGAGCACTCGACTCACGCGGCGCGATCTCGCGATCACCTTGTTGATCGATATCAGCGGATCGACGGATAGCTGGGTGTCGGCACAGCGGCGCATCGTCGATGTCGAGCGCGAAGCGTTGCTGCTGGTCTGCGTTGCTCTCGAAGGTTTGCGCGAACCTTACAGCGTTCTCGCTTTTTCCGGGGAAGGGAAGAGCAATGTCACGATCAGGGATATCAAGGGATTCAATGAGCCTTTCGGCAACGAGATTGCTCGGCGCATCGCGGCGCTGGAGCCGGAGCACTACACACGAGCGGGAGCTGCGATCCGTCACGCGACCGCGCTACTTCTCGAACAGCCTGCTCGACATCGCTTGTTGCTGCTGCTCTCCGATGGCAGACCCAACGACAATGACGAATACGACGGCCGTTACGGCGCGGAAGACATGCGCCAGTCCGTGACTGAAGCACGTCTGCAAGGTATCTTTCCGTTTTGCCTGACGATCGACCGGCAAGCCGCCACTTACCTGCCACAAGTATTCGGCGCGAACCACTATGCGCTACTGCACAAGCCTGAGTCGCTGCCGACCGTGTTACTCGACTGGATGAGGAGATTGGTCGTCAACTGAGCGGGCGAGCGGATCGTTCACACTCCACGTCATCTTCCACGATGTCCGCGCGTCACGCTGCTCAGCCCTCGAGCTTCGCGTCCATCGTAATTTTCGCCTTCAGCACTTTCGAAACTGGACAGCCCGCCTTGGCTTTGTTCGCGATCTCGAGGAACTTCTCCTGACTGGCGCCGGGAATTTTCGCAACTAAGTTCAGATGACTGCTGGTGATCTCGAAGCCCTCGGCTACCTTCTCGAGTGTTACCGCGGCGTGGGTTTCTATCCTTTCCGCTGTGAGACCCGCTTCGCCGAGCATCAAGGATAAAGCCATCGAGAAGCACCCGGCATGCGCGGCACCGATGAGCTCCTCTGGATTGGTTCCCTTGCCGCCTTCAAAGCGCGCATTGAAGCCATAGGGTGCCTCCTTGAGCACGCCACTTTCGGTTGAGATGACGCCGCCGCCGTCCTTCAAACCGCCTTTCCACACTGCCGATGCTTTCTTGATCATGACTGCTCCTGGAACTCAAAAGGGGAACTTACTCATCAGTGAACGTATATCAGTGAACGTGTCGAATATGGCTACTCGAGCGGCCTGATGACGCGGGCTGCCGAGGCTTGGATCGGCGTTGCTTCCTTGCGAGGAAATCACGCAAGACCAACGCGCTGTTGTGCTCAACGTCGTGAGCGCTGTAAAGCAAAGTCACCGAGCGATTCGTACTAGATTCAAGCAGAGTGGACCACGCACCGGCGTTCGCCTTCAGCTCCTGCTCGTATCTCTGCCGAAACTCTTTCCACCGTTCGGGTTTATGTCCGAACCATTGGCGCAGCTGCGCGCTGGGCGCCACCTCCTTGCACCAACTGTCCATTCTCAGATCCTCCTTCTTCATTCCTCGCGGCCAAAGCCGCTCCACCAGAATCCGCTCACCATCGCTGCGAGCTGGAGGGTCATATGCACGCTTGATGCGAATCATGATGCGAGATCTGTCTGACGCTTGAAACTCTGTCTTGTGAGCGGCCCGATGGAGTATGTACGTCAGCGTCCCTGCCTCTGCTGTACCTCATCGATCGTGTCGAGCGCCAAGGCCGAATGAGCGTACGCGCCGCCCGCACGCATTTCCGCCGTCACCCAAATCGCTTCCATGATCTCTTCGGAAGTTGCCCCTTCACGCAACGCCGCCTTGGTATGCCCCCGGATGCAGTAGGGACACTGCGTCGCATGTGCGACCGCTACTGCGATGAGCTGTTTAACCTTCACTGGCAGTGCGCCATCGCTGAACACGCGCTCACTAAACTTCGTGAACGCGTCATGAGTCTCTGGCGCAAGCTTCTTGCGCACCGCGGCGAGCTCTGCCGTGGCGTGCGGGAAGAGATCTCTTGGCATGATACGTCTCCGATAATGGACTCACGATCATGCAATGAATTCCATGTCGAGCTGATCTGTCGTAAGCAACCGATCACCAAAGTGGGTGAGCCCAACTGTGGCGATCCTGAATCGAGCAATCCTGAGTATCGATCTGACCCTCGCGCGATCACATCAGGAAAGACCGCGAACGTAGGCGAAAAATGTCGGTGGCTACCATCGACAGCACCGATAGGCGCGGATCAACAGTTCTCTAACAGCCCTGGAGAACGCTTATTGCGCCGCGTTCCATGGCGCTCCATGATGGTTTGCCTAATGACGATCCAACGAGTGACGATCCAAGAGGTGTTAGCGGCCATGAGTAGCGTCGAGCTCCCTGAAGTACTGACCGAAGGGCAGTGCCGGGCCGCAAGAGCCTTGATCGATTGGTCGCGCGATCAGCTATCGCAAGCGTGCGGCGTCGATGTATCCGTGATTCGTGATTTCGAACATGGAGCTGCTGAACCTGATCCGGATATCAAACGTAAGATCAGGTATTCGCTGGAGGAAAGCGGCGCTGTATTCATCCCCGAAGAGGCAGGGCGCGGCGTGGGTGTGCGATTGAAGTTCAGTCGACCCGGCGTCCGAGCGATTCGGCGATGGGAAGGCGAAGGCGGGACGGTGGGCGAGGACGATGTTTGAGTCGGCCGAAATTCAGTTGAACAGCAGGTGACTGCTCACGTAATACGCCGAGACAGTAGCAGCGAGACACAATGCCACTGCAAGGGCAATTTTGCCCCAGCGAGTTTCAAACCAGATCAGACCATTTGAAGAGTCAGAGCTTTGCGATCGAAGAGCCAAGGGACTGAGACGTGATCGCACGGGAACTCCAACCAAGGAAGAACGGATCGAAGCATGCTGTGAGTGAGGAGGCAGAACAAGCCGAGAAGTGCTCACGCATCGTACAAGCAAGCTAGCGTCTTCTAGGCGCGACGGGGATCGGGACGGTTGACTGATGGGGACGCTCCTCGTCCTGGAGGAGTGTCCCCAAGAAGGGAGAAGGGGGACACTCTTCGAAAGGCGAGAATGTCCCCGAGGACGCGGACTTATCGTCGCCGCTATCTTTCTAGTACCCGGATCCTTCTCCTGCTCCGGGCGTTAGCCTGACGGCAGCCGCGAGGACCGCAGCACGCACTTGCGATGTGAATCACTCGGAGGCCGATGTGCTTAGAAGCTCGTGGAACCTACCCGCAACGTGCGGGCTTCTGTGCGCGCTCCTAGTCGTAAGTGCTGCGCGCATCGCTACGGCCGCCGAGAAAAACGAGCCTGCACCTGCAGTCGCAATAATCGTCGAGGTGAAGGACGCGATCGGACCTGCGACCAGTGACTATTTCATTCGTGCCCTCGAGGACGCGAACGAACGTGGTGCTCGCCTGGTGGTGTTGCAGCTGGACACACCGGGCGGCCTGGATGCGGCAATGCGCGACATGATCCACGCGATTCTTGCCTCGGATGTCCCGGTCGCAACCTTCGTGACACCCTCTGGCGCCCGCGCGGCAAGCGCAGGCACTTACCTGCTTTATGCAAGCCACATCGCGGCGATGTCTCCGGCGACGAATGTCGGTGCCGCGACACCTGTGTCGCTGACAGGTCCGGCAGAACCGAGCGGACCGGAACGCCCGCGCAAGCCGCAGCCTGGCGAAGATGACGATCGTTCAAAACCGGCAGAGCCGGGAAGTGCAGGGGAGCGCAAGGCGATCAACGACGCCGCGGCCTACATACGCGGTTTAGCGGAGCTGCGAGGCCGCAACGCGGATTGGGCCGAAGCCGCCGTTCGTTCGGCGGAGAGCATCTCGGCGCGCGAGGCGCTCGAGCAAAACGTAATCGATGTAGTTGCCACGGATTTGCCTGACTTGTTTCGGCAGATCGAGGGTAAACGCATCAAGCTCGACAAGCGTGAGATCGTGCTGGCTACTGCAGGCCTGGCAATCGAACGCATCGAACCGGATACGCGTACGCGGGTGCTTTCCATTCTGACGAACCCGAATGTCGCGTACTTATTGATGCTCATCGGCATCTACGGGCTGCTGCTGGAGGGCTATAACCCTGGAGCATTTCTGCCCGGCATCGTGGGCGGAATCTGTCTGCTTCTCGCGCTGTATGCGCTGCAGATTCTTCCGGTGAACTATGCCGGCTTAGGGTTAATGCTGTTAGGCGTAGCACTCATCATCGCCGAAGCTTTCGCTCCTAGCTTCGGTGTTCTCGGTTTGGGTGGCATCGTCGCTTTCGTCGTCGGCTCGCTCGTGTTGATGGATACGGACGTTCCTGGATTCGAAGTCGCGCGTACGTTGATCGGCGGAGTGGCACTAGCAGGGGGTATTGCTCTACTGGTGACCGTTAGTTTCTTTGCGCAGTCACGTCGCCGCCAAGTCGTCACGGGCGTCGAGCAACTCTTGCGCGAAACCGCAGTGGCGCTCGAGGACTTCGAGGGCTCTGGAATGGTTCAAATCTATGGAGAAATCTGGCAAGCCGAGTGCAGCGTCCCGGTACGCAAAGGGGATCGCTTGCGCGTGCTGAAGGTCAGCGGCCTCAAGCTCGAGGTCGCTCCGCTTCCCTAGTACGTCAACTAACTACCGATCTGCCGCTACCGCTTCGATCAATTCATCGCCGGAGGACTTGTCATGTACTGGATTGCACCCGTTCTCTTCATCCTGTTGCTGCTGTTCTCTGCGATCCGTGTGCTGAACGAGTACGAGCGCGGCGTAATCTTCACCTTGGGCCGCTACACGGGAACCAAGGGTCCCGGCATCATCTTCGTTGTTCCGATACTTCAACGCATGGTGCGGATGGATCTACGCACGATCGTGCTCGACGTTCCCACTCAGGACGTGATTTCGCGCGACAACGTTTCGGTGAAAGTGAATGCGGTGATTTACTTCCGCGTCGTTGAGGCCGCACAAGCTGTCATTCAAGTTGCAAGTCCATTCGAAGCAACGAGTCAGCTTGCCCAAACCACCCTGCGATCGGTACTCGGTCAACACGAGCTCGACGAGATGCTGGCTCATCGAGACAAGCTGAACGTCGACATCCAGCGCATCCTGGATCAAGCAACGGACGCCTGGGGCATCAAAGTCGGTAATGTGGAGATCAAGCACGTCGATCTGGACGAGACGATGATCCGCGCCATGGCGAAACAGGCGGAAGCGGAGCGAACGCGCCGCGCGAAAGTCATTCATGCCGAGGGTGAGAAGCAGGCGGCGACAATGTTGGTCGAAGCTGCACGCATGCTGAGCGCCGATCCCCGAGCGATGCAGCTGCGCTATCTACAAACACTCGCCGACATCGCCAACGATCGCACTTCGACGATCGTGTTTCCGTTGCCGCTTGATCTGATCAAGCCACTGATACAGCAAGGCGAGTGACGCAGCGACAGGGCAGTGCCTGAACGTTGGGCGAAACTGAGGCCAGACCTTGTATTCAGGGAGCACATCGAATGAGCATGCGAAATCGATCTACGTTCTGGTTCGCCCGTACTACTGAGCATTACATGACATGCGCGCCTTAGCGTTAAGACCTCTACATCCGCACTCCGCGGAGTTGATCGAAGTTCCAGAGCCTTCCGGACTTGGTGTTCTTGTGCGCACGCTTGCTGTGGGCATCTGCGGCACTGATCGCGAGATCCTCGATGGTGAATATGGATGGGCGCCGCCGGGTCGAGAGCGCTTGATCCTCGGTCACGAGTCGCTAGGGGAAGTCATCGAGGTTGAGGATGGCTCATCGCTCAGAAAGGGCGATCTCGTCGTTGGCATCGTTCGCCACCCTGACCCGGTACCGTGTCCCGCATGCGCCGCAGGCGAATTTGATATGTGCCGCAATGGCCAGTACAGCGAACACGGCATCAAGGAGCTGGATGGATTCTGCCGCGAACGCTTCAGGCTTGCTGAGGAGCGACTCGTACGAATCGATCCAAAGCTACGACAGAGCGGAGTCTTGCTGGAACCAACGAGCGTGGTTGCCAAGGCCTGGGATCATATCGAACGCATCGGTGCACGAACGCGTTCTTGGAGCCCTCGACGCGTCCTCGTTACCGGAGCGGGACCCATTGGATTGTTGGCATCGCTCCTGACTCGCCAACGCGGTTGCGAGCTACATGTCTATGATCGTCACGAGGACGGACTCAAGCCGGAGCTGATCAAAGAGCTCGGCGGGGAATATCATAGCTCGGGCTTGGAAGCACTCTGCGGAATCAATGCGGATGTCGTGATCGAGTGCACCGGCGCTGCATCCGTCGTTGCGACCGTCATGAGCAACAATGCCCGCAGCGGAATCGTCTGCCTCACGGGCTTGTCTTCAGGCACACATCGAATCAAACACGATTTCACCGCGCTCAATCGAGCGATGGTGTTGGAGAATGACGTCGTATTCGGCACGGTAAACGCAAACCGTGCCCACTACGAGATGGCCGCGGCCGCCCTCGCACAAGCAGAGCCGAACTGGCTCGGTCGCCTGATTACGCGCCGCGTGGCGTTGACCGACTGGCGAAACGCATTGGAATCCAAGGAAGGTGACATCAAGACCGTCATCGATTTCTGCTTGTAGAAGGAGGGAACCAGTCTCAAGGCAATGAAGCGGCATAGTGCATCCAGTGCTACCCTTGGACGTGACGTGTTTTTAAATTTGCTCAGGCCGCGAGGAATTCCATCGTGATAGATCTCGTCATCGACCAACGACGCCGGAGCCTTGGCGGTTTCGACGTCAATCGCGTGCTTCCGTTTGCCAAGCGAAGGATGGTCGGCCCATTCATTTTCTTCGATCACATGGGGCCGATTGTCTTCCCAGCAGGCATTCCATCCAACGTCGATGTGCGCCCTCATCCGCATATCGGGTTGTCGACCATCACCTATCTGTTCGAAGGCGAGATCATGCATCGCGACAGTGTCGGGTCCGAGCAGCCAATTCGGCCCGGCGAAGTAAACTGGATGACGGCAGGGCGCGGCATCACACACTCCGAGAGGTTCGAGCGAGCGCGCGTGGAAGGTGGGCCGCTCAACGGTATTCAAGCGTGGGTCGCCTTGCCGCGAGAGAGTGAGGAGACAGATCCTGAGTTCACGCACTACGGAATGGAAAGCCTTCCCGTCTTTCACGAAGGCGGCGTGCGAGGACGGCTGATCGCGGGAGAGGCATTCGGGTTGAGAGCGCAAGTAAAGACGCACTCACCCTTGTTCTATCTCCATCTGGAGCTCGAGTCTGGCGCACGCGTGCAGCTTCCCGATGAATATCCGGAACGCGCTGCCTATGTTTCTTCCGGCGCGATCGAGCTCGACGGCCAACGATTCGCGCAGGGTCAGATGATCGTGTTGTCGCAAGGCCAACAAGCCGCTTTCAGCGCAGTCGGCCCGGCAATTGTCATGACGCTTGGCGGCGAACCCGTCGGTCCCCGCTTCATCGAATGGAACTTCGTGTCTTCTTCTCAGGAGCGTATCGAACAAGCCAAAGCCGATTGGCGATCCGGGCGCATGAAGCTACCGGATCTAGATAATGAGGAATGGATTCCACTACCGGAACCATCGCCGCCCCCGGAACCGATGTCATAAGGTCGGCAGTGCGAGCGCCGGTACCGCGAAGTTAGCGCGTTGACAGTTGACCGTTGACGGTCAGGAGAACGCCCCTCATCTGTCACGGACAACGTCTGGTGCCGCTCAAACAGAAGTACTGCGCTGCCCCGGCGGCGCAATACTCGAGCGAAGATCTCTTGGCTCGACCCATAACTCAAGCCGTGTTATTTATTTCGCGATCACATCGCTGATCGATACCTGATGACGACTTGCCATGTCCATACCTCGACCGATCAGCCAAAACGCAGACATACGCTACCTCGGTAAATTGCTAGGGGATGTCATTCGCGCCTACGGCGGCGACCGTCTGTTCGAGCGCATTGAATTCATCCGCTCGAGTTCTGTGGATCGTTATCGAGGCGTGAAGGATGCCGAGGCGATGGGGCGGGGGCTCGACGCGTTGAGCCTGGATGACACCCTCGCGTTCGTGCGCGGGTTCATGCTGTTCTCGATGTTGGCGAATCTCGCAGAGGACCGGCAGAGCGCTGCGACACGTTCGCACGATAACCTGGCAACGGCACTCAAAGAACTGGCAGACGCTGGCATCGATGTGCAGCGCGCCGCCGAGCTGCTAGACACAGCGTTCATCGTGCCAGTGCTCACCGCGCATCCGACAGAGGTCATGCGCAAGAGCATGATCGATCATCGAAATCGCATCGCGGAGCTGATGCGCCATCGCGATCTCGAACGCAGTGAAACACCGGAAGGCGATCTCATCGAGCAAGCCATCGTTCGGCAGATCGCGTTGCTTTGGCAGACCCGCCCTTTACGGCGTGAACGATTGTATGTCGCAGATGAGGTCGAGATCGCGATCACTTATCTGCGCGAAGTCTTCCTGCCCACGTTGCCGACGTTGTACGCACGCTGGGAGCGAGCGCTTGGGCATCGTCCCCGCAGCTTCCTAAGACTCGGCAGCTGGATCGGTGGTGATCGCGACGGAAATCCCAACGTGACCGCTGATTCTCTTCATCTAGCACTCGGCCGTGCATCCCAATCCGTGCTCGCGAGCTATCTTGACGAGTTGCACGCGCTAGGCGCTGAGCTCTCGATTTCCACCGAGCTCGCTCAAACGAGCAGTGAGCTCGAGCAACTAGCGGACGCCAGCACGGATACGAACGTCGCACGGAACGATGAACCGTATCGTCGCGCCATCATCGGCGTGTACGCACGGCTTGCAGCGACCTATCAGAAAGTGACTGGGCAGTTACCGTCGCGCCAGGCATCCGTCAGCGCGGAGCCCTATCGGACAGCGGAGCAATTGCGCGGCGATCTGGTTAGCATCGCGCATTCGTTACGCGACAATGGTGCGGGCCTTCTCGGGACCAGCGGTGCGCTTGGACGGCTGATTCGCGCCGTGGAAACTTTCGGTTTTCATCTCGCGACCCTCGATCTTCGGCAAAACGCAGATGTGCATGAGCGCGTCATCGCGGATTTGCTCAAAGTGGCTGGCGTCAACGATAACTATCAGGAGCTCCAGGAGGCTGAGCGCGTTGCAATATTGCGTCAGGAGCTTGCAAGTGAACGCCTGCTTGCAAGCCCATTTGCGCAGTATCGAGACGAAACGCTCACGGAATTGTCTATCGTGCGTGCCGCTGCCGAAGCGCACTCACGGTACGGACGCGAGGCAATCAGCTCCTACGTCATCTCCAAATGCGAGAGCGTGTCCGATCTGCTCGAAGTGAATGTGCTGCTGAAGGAAGCCGGATTGTATCGGCCGAGCGATCCGAGCCCAGCCTCCATCATGGTCGTGCCATTGTTCGAAACCATCACCGATCTCGAGCAGTCGGCGCAGGTGATGCGCGATTGGTTTTCACTCCCCGAGGTGAAGCAGGCCACCCGTACGCGCGGCCATCAAGAAGTCATGGTGGGCTACTCGGACTCAAACAAAGATGGCGGGTATCTTACTTCCGTGTGGAGCTTGAACCGCGCGACTCGCGCACTGGCCGCGGTGTTTGCCGAATCCAATACGCCGATGCAGATTTTCCACGGCCGAGGCGGAGCGGTTGGGCGAGGAGGGGGTTCATCGTTCGCTGCGATTCGCGCGCAACCCGCGGGCACGGTGCAAGGCCGAATTCGCATCACGGAGCAAGGTGAGGTGATCGCGGCCAAGTACGGGACTCGCGAAAGTGCCGCGGAAAACCTGGAGGCGATTACGGCTGCGACGCTCCTGGCTTCGCTCGAAGGCACAGATGCTTCTGCTGGCGAGCGCGCGCATTTCGTTGCCGCCATGGACAAGATCTCGACAGAGGCGTTTCGCACTTATCGGGCACTCGTGTACGAAACGCAAGGGTTCAAGACCTTCTTCCGTCAGATGACGCCGCTGGCCGAGATCGCCGAACTGAAAATCGGCTCGCGTCCCGCCTCGCGGACGAAATCCGACCGCATCGAAGATTTACGTGCGATCCCGTGGGTCTTCAGCTGGGCACAGGCGCGTGTGATGCTGCCTGGTTGGTATGGTGTAGGTCAGGCGCTGCAATCGTATCCTGACCAAGCACTCGTGCGAGAGATGGCCGCGGCATGGCCCTTCTTGCGCGCCACGCTCGATAATCTCGAGATGGTGCTTGCGAAATCCGATATGGCGATTGCAGCGCGCTACGCCACGCTCGTCGAGGATCGCGCGCTCGCCGATAGCATCTTCAACCGAATCCGCGACAATTGGTCGGCAACACACGATTGTCTATTGAATATCACCAGCCAGACACGGCTGCTGGAACGCAACCCTGATCTCGACGCATCGATACGCTTGCGCCTGCCCTACATCGAGCCATTGAACTTGTTGCAAGTGGAATTGCTGAAACGACATCGTGCCGGAGAGAAGGATGCTCGAGTCCGCGAAGGCATCCAGCTTTCAATCAATGCCGTTGCAACCGCACTGCGAAACAGCGGCTGATTGTTCGAGTGTCACCGGCTTTGACGATGAGGCGCTAGCCTGCAGTTTGCTTAGCTTTGTATGACTACGATCCTCTAGCGCATGTTCTTGACTTCAAGACACGTCTTCTCGGTCGCGATACGGCCAGCACATCGCGTCGGTGATTCACCTCGCCGCGTACTTCGATTTCACCGGAGAAGAGCATCCGCTGTACACGAAGGTGAATATCGAGCGCACCCGTCGCCTGCTTCTACTGCATGGCGCCGAGGAGTGGGCGGCGGTGTCGCCACCTCATGTCGACGCGCTTGACGGTCGGCGCAGATGGTGCGCTTGCGAACGCCGATCACATCATCGGCGCTTTGGTAGTGACCGTAGCTGTCACCGCGGAGGTCGGCCGCCCGGTCCGCTATGTCAACATCCTGCTCGGCGCAGCGCTCCTCGTCGTGCCAT
>JAICPY010000173.1 GCA_025929585.1 Steroidobacter sp. | reverse complement strand
TCGCCCGGCGCATTCGGCTTCACACCCTGGATCGATCGCGAAGCCGGTTACTTCGCAATCCTCGGCATGCAGCTCGATCGAAGCGATTCCGGCGTCGTCAGCTTTGCGGTTGACTTGAAGCAAACGCTCGCGCCACTGATCGTACAAGCACTATGAGTTTCCGTCTTTGGGAGAGAATTCGGCAATCGTCGACACCTGAGGTTCGATTGAGGTGTTGACGGTTGACAGTTGACGGCCAGATAAAGAAGGCCGTCGTGAACGGTGAACCTGCCGCTTAACTTGTCCTCTCGATCTAGCGCGTGGTTAAGACGAACCCGCCGCGCGGCGCGAGAGTCAAAGTCAAGACATGGTCGCTTTCTGCATCTACGCTGCGCCGACTGAATGAAAGATTAGCGCCGGAACCGTCACTGATCAGAGTGCCGCCGCGAGCGGACAAGAGGCGCAGATCGAGTCGCACCTTCCGAGATTCTTTCTCGGCATTGATGCCGGCGACATACCAAGTGTTGGCGCTTCGCCGCGCGACCACTACGTACTTGCCTGGAAACCCCTCTATGAACTTCACCTCGTCCCAGATACTGGGTACTGCTTTCAAGAAGTCGCGGACGTACGGCGGTGCCTTCGCCATTCCTTCCGGGATCTCCGCATAGTGCTGAATGCCCGAGGTAAACAACACGGAAAGCGCGAGCTCGAACGCACTACTCGTGCGGCGTTCGATATTGTCGATGTGATCCAGCACGACCGGCGTGAAGTCCATCGGATCGAACACGTTTCGGGTGAACGGCAACATTGCCGCGTGTGCAGGCTCGTCCTCTGCGTTCTTCTGATCGAACGTCACGAACTCGAGACCTTTTACCGCTTCCATCGTCATGAGGTGCGGATAGGTTCGCTGCCATCCTCTGGGCAAAGTCGAGCCGTGAAAATTCATCAGCAAGCCCGCACGTGCGGACTCCTCGAGCATGTCGTGGTAATAACCAATCGCCGATTGGCCGTCGCCTGGCCAAAAGTCGACTTTGAGGCCGACGATGCCCAGCGACTTCATGCGCTGGAACTCACGCTTGCGATCTTCGCTCGTGAGGAGCAATCCACGAGGAGTTTGTGGCGCTGTGTTCCAATCCCCTGCTGAGTTGTACCAGGCGAGAATACTGACGCCCTTGCCGCGCGCGTAGTCGACCAGCTCTTTCATCTTCTCATCGCCGATCTGCGTATCCCATAACGCATCGATGAGTGTGTACTGCCAACCCATATCCGAGGCATAGTCGATGAAACGCTTCTGCGTCTCATAATTTGTGTTCGAGTCCCCGAGCAGCGGCCAGCTCCAAGAAGCCTTGCCGGGCCCAGGTGCTGGCACTCTGGCTTCGGTAGTAGGCTTCTCCGCGAGATCAGTGCCAAGAGTCGATTCGACGATCGTCTTCAGTTCGCCAATGACGATGAATCGCCATGGAGTCATCCAGGGCAGCCGTGACTCCGGAGCGACCGGACCACCTTGGAAGTGTTCCAACTTGTCGGGGAAGCCGACGCGATACTCGGTGCTGCGCCATTCATTGCGCAGGCGCGTGCCGGCATAGTTGCGGCCAAGAGCGGATTCGCTGATCAGCAACCAAGTTTCGCCAGACCTAAACAGCGCCGGATACACCCATCCCGCCCCGGTCGGCGATGGCGTGCCGACGATTCCTTCTCGCTCGTACGTCTCTTCGTAGGAAGGATTGGTCTCCGCGAAGCCGGTCTTCGCAGCGGCAATGGGCTGCAACCACGTCCGCGTCTCGGGCAGGAAGTTGAACGATGAAACCTCTTTCGTGAGTCGATGCACGCGAGAACTGGTCTCGGGAAAACGATAGCGGAAAGCGACGCCATCGTCGGATACCTGGAAGATGATATCTAGCTTCTGGCCTGCGCTCGTTTCCAAGGAAAGCGTTCGGCGATTCGCACGATAGGAATTGTGTCGACGTTTCGAGGTGAGCAGCTCGTATTCATCGCTCACCGGTTCGACCGGCGAGACGGTGAGCAGCTGCAGACCGCGACTAAAATCGGCGTCGTCACGAATCAGCCCGAGCTTCGACTCTCGCAGCACCAGCTCGCCGCCGCGGATGACCGTATAGAGCGGCGAGCCGTCTTCATTGATCCGTATCTCCGCGACAATCCGTTCGTCGGGGCTCGCGATGCGTGTGGACGACGCCGCAGTCGCAGCGCTTGCATCTATCGTCACGACAAATAGCGGCATAACCGTGGCCAACAGCCATCGTCTTCGCAGGCCACAACGCATTCGATCGAGATGTGTTTTCAAGATATTGCCCCGCTGACAGACCACTGCTGGATGTCGATGACAGCCCGTTCTACTTCTCGAAAGCCACGACAGCGATCGAGTGTGGCGGAAGCTTGACGATGATTTTGCCTTTCGCTGCGGTGGCGTTGAAAGGCTGAGGCGTTACGACCTTAGGCGAAGCGAATGTATTAACGCTGTCGATCCTGGGTGCGGACAAGACTTCGCCGCGCACTCGTTTCGCGCCCAAGGCCGGAACCTCGACTTGCACAGGCCGGTTCGGATCGAGGTTGGTGATCGACAACCACATCTTATCGTTCTTGTCCTTGGCAGCGATCGCATCGAGTCGCGGCAATGACGTCTCGCCGTAAACGTATTCTCCAGCCTCTAGCTTGATCGGCAAGAAGGTTGCATCTTGGAACGGAACATACATCCGGAACACATGGTACGTAGGTGTCAGAAGTATCTTCTCTTGATCCGTGAGAATCATCGCCTGCAGCACATTGACCATCTGGGCGATGTTGGCCATGCGTACGCGCTCCGCGTGACGTGCGAAAATATTGATATTGAGCGCCGCGATGATGGCGTCGCGTTGGCTGTTCTGCTGTTCGAGGAAGCCCTCCTTCGACCCTTCGGTTGGCGCCAGCCACGCGCCCCATTCATCAACGACCAGCGCAATCTTCTTCTCAGGGTCGTACTTGTCCATGATGGCACCGTGCGTGCGGATCAAACCGTCCATGCGCAACGTCTCCGCCAGTAGCGCTGCATACTCTTTCTCGCCGAAACCCGTCGCCAGGTATTTCGGCGGCCAGCCACCGACGGTGTAGAAGTGCAGCGATATTCCGTCGATATCCCAACTCCAATTGCGACCTTTCCATGCCTGCATCACGGCTTCTGTGTAGCTGGTGTCGGCCGTGTCGGGGCCAACTGCGATCTTAAGCATGGGATGTTTCGCGTTGTAGTTGCGCGAGTAACGAGCAAAGATCTTGAGTAGATTCACGTAGTGCTCTGGGGTCATCGATCCACCGCAGCCCCAGTTCTCGTTGCCAAGACCCAGAAACGAAATGCCGAACGGCTCGGGATGACCGTTAGCGGCACGCTGCTTCGCCAAGGCAGTCGGCTGATCAGTCGTCAGGTACTCCAACCAATCCGCCGCTTCTTGCGGCGTGCCGGAACCGACGTTGACCGAGAGATAGGCTTCCGCCCCGATCTGTCTAACGAAATCCATGAACTCGTGTGTCCCAAACGTATTGGGCTCGATGACACCACCCCAGTTTGGATTCAACGTGGCAGGACGCTGCTCGATCGGTCCGATACCGTTACGCCAGTGATATTCATCTGCAAAGCACCCACCGGGCCAACGCACATTCGGAACTCGCAGCTCCTTCAAGGCAGCGACGACGTCGTTGCGGATTCCTCGCGTATTCGGGATGGATGAGTCCGGCCCTACCCAGATGCCTTCATAAATGCCGCGCCCCAAGTGTTCCGCGAACTGGCCGAACAACTGACGGCTAATCTGAGCGCCAGGTTCGTCGTTCTGGATTTGCAACGAGACGGTATCCGCTTCTCGAGCGGATGCGACCGACGTCGCAGCCAAGGCGAGCAAAGCGAAACAAATACGCGCAACTTTCATTGATTCTCCTCAAGCAACCTTATAGCTATCGGGACCGGCGCACCCTTACAGCACATCACACACTCTGGACAAAGCATTAGCAGCCGTACGCTTCGATTCTTCTATCATCTTGGCAGTAGTGCGGATGCGCTGTCGCGCATGGGCCATCACTCCCATCGCAACTTGCCTTTGGTCCATGCAACGGATCGCGCCTCGCCTTTCTTCATGCGCACATCGAGCTGCTGTCCTCGATAGACAACGGTTCCTCGGTAACCTGCGACACTCGTAACGCGCGCTCGCTCGAGCACGCCCTGCGACCAGCGAATATCCATCGTGAACCCGCCGCGCGCTCTGAGCCCGCGCACCGAACCTCGTGGCCACGCTTTGGGCAGTGCAGGCAATAGTCGAATTCCGCCTCGATGCGATTGCAGCAGCATCTCAGCAATGCCTGCCGCGCCGCCGAAATTACCGTCGATTTGAAACGGTGGATGTGCATCGAACATGTTTGGGTACGTCCGCTCCGGATGCAGCAACATTCGCAGCACCGTATGCGCATGATCTCCGTCTTGAAGGCGAGCCCAGACGTTGATGCGCCAGCCCAAGCCCCATCCCGTCGCTTCGTCACCGCGCATTTCGAGCGAACGACGCGCCGCGGCCGCGAGGTCAGGGGTATTCTCGAGCGTGATTTGATCGGACGGATGCAGCGCGTACAGATGCGAGATGTGTCGATGACGCAATTCCGGGGCCTCGAGATCCCAATCCTCGAGCCACTCTTGCAACTGGCCTGCCTTGCCGATGCGATCCGGTGCGAGCCGTGCGTGTGTCGCGCGGCATCGTGCTCGAAACTCGTTATCGATCTGCAGCTCTTCGCTTGCAGTGACGCAGCGATCGAACAGATCGCGCAACAGCTGCCGATCCATCGCCGGGCCAGCGCACAGCGCCGCTTCAAACGGATGCCAATTCTCCGGCGAAAGCGACGGCACTGTTACCAGCGAACCGTCGCGTGGATGCTCGACGAGCGTGTCGAAGAAGAACTCTGCCGCGCCTTTCATCAGAGGATATATTTCGCGCAGAAAACTGCGATCGCGCGTGAACTCCCAGTGATCCCAGAGGTTCTGCAGCAACCACACACCGCCCATCGGCCACAATGAGTACTGCGCGCCATCGATCGGCGTTACGGCGCGCCACAAATCAGTGTTGTGATGTGCGACCCAGCCACGCGCGCCATACATATCGCGAGCAACTACCGCACCCGTGATGGCGATTTCGCGCGTCATCCGTAGCAGCGGCTCGATGCACTCGCCCAGGCTCGCGACGTCCGTCAGCCAGTAATTCATCTGGGTATTCACATTGATCGTCCACTTGCTTTCCCAAGGTGGACGGGGCCGCTCGTTCCAGATGCCTTGAAGATTGGCTGGCTGAGCCCCCGGCCGCGAGCTGGAGATCAGCAGATAGCGACCGAATTGAAAATACAGCGCTGCGAGAGCCGGATCGGTGCTCGAGATGCAGTCTCGGATGCGCTGATCGGTTGGTGTGAACGCAGCTTCGTTGCCGCCCAGATCGAGCGAAACACGCTGAAACAGATTCGCGTAATCTGCCAGGTGTCGACGCAGCAATGTGTCGTAATCCGCCGAAGCTGCCGCGATCTGAGCGCGCGTGATTGCGGAAGGGTCGCCCGATAGATCGTCGAAGCGACGATAGTTCGTCGCCATGGCGATGCATACAACCACTTCGTCTGCACCGTCGATCCTGATCCCTGCGGGTTGAGCGACGCGCGTACCGCCGCGCTGCGTGAGTTTCAGGCGCACCTCGAAGCGAACACGTCCTTCAATGCCATGTTCGCTCGGACCAATGCCTGACATCACCAGCGTGTCATCGTTCTCCGCCCGAACGCTTGCCGCTTGTGGCGAGGTCAGTGACAGTTGAGCGTGGATGCGCCCTACTCGCTCTGCGCTCAGACGCAGCACGATGAGCTGATCGGGCGCGGAGGCAAACACCTCACGAACGAATCGCGTCTGCTCCGATACAAAGGAAGTGCGTGCGACTGCGGATTCCAAATCCAATTCACGAACGTAGTCGCTTACGTTCTCCAACCCGAACAAGTTGACGAGCAGATCGCCGATCGGTTGATAGGACATCTGCTTGAGCGGCTTGCTCATAACGCGTGCGTTCGCGAGATCCTGCGCTTCGGCATACTTACCTTCAAAGATCAAGCGTCGCACTTCCGGCAGCGCGGCCTTCGCGTCCGGATTGAGCGGGTTGTAGGGACCGCCTGAGAAGAACGTATCTTCGTTCAACTGCAGGCGCTCGAGCGCCATCCCGCCGAACACCATCGCACCGATTCGCCCATTACCAACCGGCAGCGCTTGCACCCACTCTTCTGCAGGTTGCCGGTACCAGAGGGAAAGTGGCTTCGGAGTGAAGCGATCGCCTGAAGCGGCATGCAGGAGCGCGCTCGCTGGAACGAGCGTCAGCGCGCTCGTCCCAGCAATCATCTCGCGGCGACTGATAGTGATGGGATCAGGCATCTTCACCGCCGTGCTCGCACGGTAGAGGCGGATTAGTCGGTCACTTCGAGCGAATACAGGCTCACGCTGTACCGCGGCACGACGATCTCACGAGGCATTCGGCGCAGGCCTTGCTCGACAATCTTCACCTCGGAGGGCTGGCCCGGCGTCGCGACGTAGTTGACATCAGGATGCGACAGTCGCCGCAGCTTACCATCTGCGACCTTCGCACCTTTAATCTGCCATTGTAGTCGCTGATCGCTTTCGGTCGGGTTGACCACCGCCACGGTGAGATACCGACGATCTTCGCTCCACGCCGCCACAACATCGAGCGGGTAAGTGTCGCTGCCCGCATTGATTTTCGGTTGCTCTCCGCCCGGCGGATACTTTGGTGCAGGCTGCGGCCGATCGCCGATCACGCGAACCGGGAAACGCCCGTAATGCCGGCTATATAACTTGAACATCTCTCCAGCCGGATTGAGCTGCGCCTGGTTGCGAGTCGCGCTCAGTAGCGATGTGCCGAATGTAAACGCCGCGCCTTGAATGACATCTGCGTGTCGGAACATCTCATGCAAGGTCCACGCATAAGCAGGCGCCACTTTGTATGAGTTCGGTGGCAATCCGGTCATGGCCCATTCATCGATGTTGAGCGGAATGCGCTTGTCCTTCAGCGCTGGAATGCGATCCAGATAATCCGCGTACTCTTCAACCGAGGCGCGCACATGATTCGCAGGCCGCCGCATCATGTCGATGAGCGGCTCATCCGCATCGACCGGCACCTGCTCGCCCTTTTCCAGATCGAAGCGCGTGTTCGCATACGCATAGAAGTGTTCGCTGATCTGATCCATGTAGTCGAGGGAATGCATCAGCAGCCCGCCCGTCCAGTCAGCTGCGGACAGAGGCTCTGGGATCGGCGATGTACCAAAGCGTTGAGCCTGCTTCGCAGTCGTCATGGTCTTGGGCAACGCACCCCCACCGATCAGTACGATGGAGGGATCCACCTTGCGCATCGCTCTGGCGAAGTCATTGTGTTTGTGCACGTACTGCGCGACGGGCATGTGCCCAAACTGCCAGTCGCCCCACGGCTCGTTGCCGATACCCCACAATTTCACGCCATACGGTTCGGGATGGCCGTTCTTTGCACGCAATTTCCCCATCGGCGTTGACAGATCGCCGTTCACATACTCGACAAGCTGCGCCGCAGACCACGCATCACCGAAGCCCGCGCTCGCAGTGATGTACGGATCGGCGCCAAGCAACCTGCACAACGTCAGGAATTCATCGGTGCCGACATCATTCGGCTGCACCGCCTTCCATACTGGATCGTAAATCGGCGGACGCTTGTCGCGGGGTCCGATGGCGTTGCGCCATTCGTGCGCGGAGACGAAATTTCCACCCGGAAAGCGATAGACGCCGGCATTGATCTGTTGCAACTGCGCGATGACTTCCGCCCGGAATCCTTCGATGTTGTCCATCGGCATCAGCGACAGGACACCGACTCGTGCTTCGCCGTTCCCGCTTGCAACGACTTCGATGCGGGCGTCATTGGTCGTGATCGGAGATGTGAACTCCAGCGCATGCTGCGCATAGCTTGCGGAGAGTGTTGGTAACGCAATGACCTGACGATCTTTCTCGGCCTCACCCCAAATCAGACTCACCTGCACGCGCGCGCTGGATTCACCAGCAACGACGATGTGCCCCCGATACCGCTTGCCTTTAAGCAATGCGACGCCGCCTTGTTGAAGACCCGCGCGCGCGGTGTCCGTCGGGCGCAGGAGCGGCGAATGCTCGCCCACGTACGCATTGCTTTCATCGAGCGTCACCGCGTCCGCAGCACCGATGCGGATCCAGTTACGTGTGCGTCCTCGCCAAACTGCACGCGGATCAGTCGGCGGCGGTGGCTCGGCATCGAGAATC
>JAICPY010000087.1 GCA_025929585.1 Steroidobacter sp. | reverse complement strand
CGAGATGGGCGCGTGAGGGGCCAAAACGGCCGCTCGGAGCAACTTTTCCGGAGTGAAACGAATGCACCCTGATACAAGTACCTCACCTTCGCCGTGGGTGCTCCGCTTCGTGCGTTTGGTGCCGGCTGGCGGCAAGGTCCTCGACGTCGCATGCGGCACCGGCCGCCACTCTCGTCTGCTCGCGAGCATGGGTTATCGCGTCGAAGCCGTCGATCGCGACTCGCAAGCGCTTGCCGCGCTGGACGGAGAGCCTGGAATCAGCATTCGTACAGCGGATCTCGAAAATAAGGAGTGGCCCTATGAACCTGCAAGCTTCGACGGCGTGATCGTCACGAACTATCTGCACCGACCCCGCTTTGGCATATTGATCGATGCCCTCAAGTCTGGCGGCGTGCTGATCTACGAAACGTTCATGGCCGGCAATGAAACCTTGGGCAAGCCTTCCAATCCCGATTTCCTGCTGCGCAAAGACGAATTGTTCGAGCGGGTGCGGCCGCGACTAACTGTCGTGGCGTTCGAACAAGGACGGGTAGAGGAACCGAAGCCGGCATTCACACAGCGGATCTGTGCCGTGGCGGACCAAACAATAATGCGATCCGATCATGCATGATGCTTGGAAAAACGGCGTGCGGCGGCCAACCTACCAGCGCGGTTGACAGTTACACGTGCCGGGCATAGTTTCAGCCAACTTAAAAAAAAGGTTCTCGTCCAGATGAGAACGATAACGGCGGGTAGATAGGAGACCGGTCGAAGATGGTGCTTCGGCGAGTCTTGATGCACTCGGACGATGTCGAATACGAATACATCGCGAAGCTAAACCGCGCCCCTATCCGGCCAGAAAACCACATCAGCTATCGAATAGATAATCGATCGCATGACGGATTCAACCAGGCTGGAGAAGCCACGATGCTAAGCAAACAACAAATTGTCGCGACATCCATCCTTCTTTCGATCGCGTGTCTCTCATGGATGCCCGGGCAGGCAGCGGACGTCGTCGCGAATCTCGCAATCGACCGTGTCACCGTCTACCGCGAATCGGCGACCGTCGCGCGCCGCGGTGCCGTTGAAGTTCCGGCAGGCGATCATCGTTTGATAGTAAGAGGACTTCCCGATGCAATCGATCCTGCGACGCTTCGGTTGTTCGCAGACAATTCGGATGTGAGACTGGGCGGCATCGAGCTGCAGCGCATCGTCGATACGAAATTCGCCGTGGAGTCCGAGCAGGCTCTGCGTAAGAAGCTCACGGGCTTGCAAGATCAAAAGGCGGCGCTCGAAGACACGATTGCAACAGCACAGACTCAGTTGCAGTTGCTGGATGCGATCGCGCAGTCGCCGATCTCCAAAGGAGAACGGCCCGCGGTCGAAGGATCGACGCTGCCAACGGTGCTGAGCACGATTGGAACCTCTGCCAACAACGCGCGCGCGGCGATTCGAGAAGCGAAGATCAAGATACGAGCGGTAGACGAGCAGGCAGCGGCGCTCGATGCGGAGCTCAAGAAGGTTCAAACCGCGAGCAAGGCGACGACGGAACTGCGTGCCACGGTTACTGCCCGGAGCGCACTCGTTGCCCCGATGACCGTTGAATACCAAGTGAAAGAGGCAGGCTGGGAATGGCTCTACGAAGCTCGCCTCGATAGCCGCACGCGTCAAGTTTCGATCTTCAAGCAAGCCGCTGTCCGCCAAGGCACGGGCGAGGATTGGAGCAACGTGGAGCTGAGTGTCACCACCTCGCGTCCGATGCGCGATGCAGCTACGCCAGCAGTGTCTTCGCTGTTTGTCGATCTGGTGGAACCTGCCTACGATGCTGCCGTCGAGGAAGTCATCGTCACCGGGATGCGTTCCAGTCGCGCCTCCAGCACACGTCGATCCGAAGACAAGCCCTTGCCGGAAGAAGTAGGTGAGTTTCACGATGTAGAGGTCTCATCGACCGAATTCATTTCCGACTTTCGCATTCCAGGCCGCGTGACGGTCGCGCCGGACCGTCAGACGCGTATCTATCCCATCGGCGAGGTCGTGCTCAATGTCGATCTCGTCGCACGCGCGGTTCTCTATGCGGAACGCACTGCCCGATTGGAAGCCAAGTTCAACTATTCTGCGGATACCCCGCTCGATACTGGACGAGTTCAACTCTTTCGAGACGATGCATTCGTAGGGTTCGCGGCGCTACCGTTGATCCTTCCCGGTGCGGACGTCCGCATGCCGTTCGGAGTGGATGAGAAGGTCAGGATCATCATGCACGATGAAGGTGCTGCTTCAGGGCGTCGCGGTGTACTGAACAACAAGCGTGCGGACGAAAGTAAGCGCACATTCGAAGTCACCAGCTTTCATGCAACCGCACTGCCTGTCGAAGTTATTCATCGAGTGCCCGTCGCGAAGAACGCGGACATCAAAGTCGAGCTGCTTGACGGCGCTACTCCGGCAACCCTCAAAGATCTAGACGGTAAGCAAGGAGTTTATCTATGGCGTTTGAGCGGTGAGCCGCGCAAGACGGAGAAGATCCGCCATTACTATTCCGTGCGTTACCCTCGCGATTACGAGCTGGACAAATCGGAGTACGAGGCAGAGTAGATCTTGCAGTCCGAGGCGCGTTAGTGAGACATGATACGAGCTGGAGCGCTTACTGCCTCCCTTTGAGGGTCGGTAAGTTCCACTCGACGCGCAAGCGCGCGTACTCCTGCTGGGGGAGTAGGACGAAAATAGGATTCTCCTCCGGTTGTAACCAGGCGAGCAACGCTTCCATCGCCGATTCGTCCATTGCAGTACACCCTGAGGTCGGTTCGCCTGGCGACTTCCAGATATGGGCGAAGATGCAGCTGCCGAGAGCAGTAGCGCCGTTGTTATTGTGCTCGATGACGAAACCAAGTTTGTAACGATGATCGCCGCCGGCATGAATGTCACGGCGCATGGGTTCAGTGGATCCCTCGATCGCCTTCTTGCCCACGACTCGCGCATCGACGATGCGGTTGTAGAGCGGCGAAGTGCTGACGTCGATGCAGTAATCCGAATCGCTCATCCCTTTGTATCGCAGCGCTGTATGCACGGATGCTGGGTAACCGAAGGCGTTGCCAATGCGAAACACACCTGCTGGACTACGCCCGTCGCCTTCCTTCTTCGCAAGACCGGCTTGCATCGGATGCAGTCCTACGCCCCACGCAGCGCCTTCACGTCCAATCGTAATCGGAATAGCGGCAGCGGCGGGTTGCCATCCTCTGTCCGACTTCATGAACGTCTGCAAAGTCCCTTGATTTGAATTCCAGTCAGAGGTCGTCACGACCACCAACTGACGCGCGCCTGACCATGGAAGCTCGCCCGCGATACTCACCGAAGCGATGCACGGCAATAAACAGGCGATAAACAAAGCAAACCAGCGCGGAACTGCAATCATTGTTTGAGACCGGACTTAGTCGAAAATTATCTGTTCCGATACGAGCCGCTGCCAACCTCCGCAGCGGAGGCACCAACGCGCGACAGCGCGTTCTGACTAACCGCTAACCGCTAACCGCTAACCGCTTCCTTCTTCCTACGGTTTCGGATCAAGCATGTGTTCGATGCGCTCTAACGTCGCACTGAGCTGTGCCAGGCGGTCATCGCCATTGTCGCAGAGGAGCAAAAAAATCATATCCAGCAAATGCAGCAGCGCGCATTGATACAAGAGCGGCTCTATGTGGGGATACTGATCGTGTGCCGAGATCAACACTGAGTGCTCGGCATGCGTACGCAACGGATTCGCGGTGTGGCGTGTAAACGAAACCACCTTGCCTCGGCGCTCATGAAACTGGCGCGAAATCTGATTCAATGCCGGTTGCTGGCCGTGCTCCGAGAACACGAGTAGCACATCTCCCTTCGTGGCTGCCGCAATACTCGATGTCATCAGCACCGGATCGCAATGCGAGACGGTTAGAATTCCGAGCAACGACAGTTTCATCGCGAAGGCCTGCGCCGGCACACTGTCTTCGCCGATTCCGATCAAGAACACCTTTTCGGCCCGATCTATCGTGCTCGCGATTGCCTCGATTCTCTCCTGCGAGTTGATGAGGCGCGTTTCTTCTTCTGCGCGAGATTTGGCCTGCCATAGAGATTCTGCGAGCTCGGCTTTACGCTTGCTGTTGCCCGCTCGCAAGGTACGTACTGTCTCGCCACCGCTGCTACGCGCGACTGCTTCGCCGACGGAGTACTTCAGATCGGGGTAACCCTTGAAGCCAAGCTTCTGGCAGAACTTCACGACGCTGGATTGACTGATCTTCAGCGCGTCCGCAAGTTGCTGGGACGAGTAGTCACGCAGCAGGTGCGCATTCTCGAGCAGGAAGTCCGCGATACGCCGTTCGATCGCGGACATCTGGTCGCGTTCGGAACGTATCTTTAGGAGCGGCGGCATGATTGCTTTTGATCCGCTCAGGACGCGATGGGCTCGAGTCCGCGGATTTCACGGATGCCAAGGCCGGGTGCATCGGTGATCGAGATCTCCGACTCATTGAAGATGACGCCGCCGTCGACCGGATTGAAGGCACACAGCGACGGACCGTCGAGATCGATCTTCGTAATCACATTCGCCTTTGCGACAGCGACATGCACGGCCGCTGCAACGCTGATGCTCGTCTCGAGCATGCATCCGATCATGCATTCGACCTGATACATGCCCGCGATATCGGCGATATAGATGGCATTGGATATGCCGCCTGTCTTCATGAGCTTGATGTTGATGATATCGGCTGCGCGCATGCGGATCAGCTCGATGACCTGCGTCGGACCGAAGACACTTTCATCCGCCATGATCGGCGTGTGCACTCGCTCAGTGACGAACTTCAAGCCCTCGAGATCTTGAGCTTTCACCGGCTGCTCAACCAACTCGAGCCTCACGCCGGCGTCCTCGAGCGATTGCAGCGCGTAGACAGCTTGTTTTGCCGTCCATCCCTGGTTCACATCCAGACGCAGCAATGCACGATCTTCCACTGCGGCGTAAATGGCCTTGATTCGCTCCAAGTCGATGCCGATGTCCTTGCCCACCTTGATCTTGAGCGATTCGAAGCCGCGCTCGACCGCTTTCACGGAATCCGCGACCATTTTGTCGATGTAGTCGACGCTGATCGTGATATCGGTCGTGACCACCGGATCACCACCGCCCAGCATTTTGTAGAGCGGTGCGTCGTAGAGCTGCCCGAACAGATCATAGACGGCGATTTCCACTGCTGCCTTCGCACTGGAGTTCTTCTCGAGCGCGTTTTGAATGAGTTGAGTAATGCGATTCAGATTGGCGATGTCTTGGCCCAAGATGCGCGGTGCGATGTATTTTTGAATCGCTTCGATGATGGAACCGTGCGTGTCGCCTGTGATAACGGCGGTTGCGGGCGCTTCTCCATAGCCGATGTGGCCAGTGTCCGTATGGATCGTCACGACGACGTCCTCGACCTGCTCGACAGTGCGCAACGCCGTCTTGAAAGGCGTCTTCAACGGGACGCGCAGCATGCCGAAGCGGATATCCGTAATTTTCATAAAGATCCTAGCGGATGCGTTGAATACTGTAGATGTGATCGATGAGCGAGCGGTTCTCATCGAGCAGTAGAGGAGTGAGTGGGGTGACCGACACGCCGTTCAAATGCACGCGCGTAATTTCGTTCTCGTTCCGGTATGTGATGCCCGTGGTGTCGTGAATGACATAGGGCATGCCTGCGTCATATCCAATCATCATCATGACGTGACCGGGAATGTAGATAAGGTCTCCCACTTGCAGCTTCTTCAGCACTTCGAGCCGCTTCTCGCGACCGTCGCTCTCGGTAAACGCAATGCGATTCAGGGCCGGACTGACGCCTTGGTCGCGCGTGTTGCGAGGTAGCTGGACGCCAAAGCTGCGATAGATTTCTGAAACGAAGCCGCTGCAATCCCGAGCATTGTATGAGTGACCCCACCCATAACGCTCGCCAAGAAACTTGAAGCTTTGCTCGAGCACGTTGGCAGGAGTCAAAGGAAGATAGCCAATGGAAGCATCCGCGGTCTTGGGGAGCAGCGCCGGGGCGAATTGCAGAGTGCCTTGCTCGGTTCTCACCGGCAGCTCGATCACGTGCGACGCGTAAGGATGCTGGCCGTTCACCGGCTTATCGCTGGGCCACTCAGTGAGCATCGGGAGGCGCACGCCCATATCGAGTTGCAGCTCCGAAATGGCGGGCTGCTCGCGCGTGAACACGGTGTGTGCGTTACTGCCCGTGACGACGACATACGGTGTCTTGCGCGTATAGGCGAAAATCTCCTGTGCTGACCCTTGCGCGACGTGCCGCTTCTCGATCCAGGCTTCATATCGAGGACTGACAACGAACAGCCATTCACCATCGTTGCTACTGTGTGCGATGACCACGGGCGTACCTGGAAATAACGCGCTTTCCTGAAAGCGGTCGATGTCCGTCTCTGCATGGGAGCTGAATACGCGTAGATGCGTTGGAAACGTACGTAGATTCGCGCGTCGCACGACCATCCCGAAACGAGTAGGTTGACTGGAAGGCACGCGATCAAGATTCAGCTTGTCGCTCAGCTGCTCGAGCGCACTTGCCGGCAACTCGCGGCCAGATTCATCGAACAAGGTTCCAGATGGGCGCCGTGAAATGCTATTGATCCAGCCTCTCACCTGTTCGGCTGTCAGCGAGGGCTGCAACGATTCAAGATCGTTCATCGAAGAGTCGACACGCATGAGCTTGGCGTTCTGCTGCGCGATCTGCGTGTCATCCAGCACGATGCGTTGTGGCCGAGCGAGGCGGCGGATCCAAAACCGCGGAGTCAGATGCGCATCTTCCACGCCGATCACGCCATGCGGCGGAACGACGGGCGGGTTTCTCGGCGGCGCTACAGCGCAACCGGTGAGCAGGAGAGCGAGGGTCAGAGCGCTCAGGATTCGCATGGTTCGTGCGAGCTCACGAGGGCCTTGCCGCTGTTGATGGAGACGGAATGAACGCACGGGTTCGCAAGATAAGGCCAGGCGGATTGGACCATCGCATACCCCTGTAGCTCGACGCGACGCGTCATGCGCGAAGAATATTTGCTTCGTGTGGGAATTCTAGCACGAATAATTTATTGACCGCTCAATCCCGCGCGTGTTACACCATCACGAACCCAGCCATCGCGCGTGAGAGCCGACGTGACAACGGCACAGAGGCCCAACAGCAGAACACCGAGTGTTCTTCGGGATTCGGCATGCAAGCCGAAGGCTCGCGCGCGCCAGCTCGGAATGCTACGCCCAGTGGGCGCTTACCGCGCATCCTTCGTCATCTCGATCGCTTTGCTGTTGTACTCAGGTGAGTTCGTCAGCGCCGCGTCCAATGAATCCTCTTCTCGCCTGGCCGCCATCATTCAATCTATCGAGAACGGGCACTTCCAGGAAGCCGAAGCTCAGATCGCGCGCGCTCTGGCCCAGCCGAATCTCGACTCCGAAAGGCGTGCCGAATACGAGTTCCAGCGCGAGCGCATGCGCCGCATTTTGCTTGATTTCACCTTGACTGACGAAGAGGTTCGATCTCAGCTCGGCCGTCAAATTCCTGATCTAACCGCTGAGCAGCTCGAGGCATGGAACAGTGCAGGCCTGCTCGAATGCCAAGTCATCGATGGCCGCAAGCTTTACTTCAATCGTGCGCCGTCCAACTTGTTCCGCCTGAGCGCCGACGCAGCGGCGCGGCGCGCAGGACGCAAGCCCTTCTTCGATAGCCCGCTGGAAAAGGTGCATCCACATCATCGCGAGGTTCGAGACGCCGCGCTTGCAAGCGGCGAGAGCAGCGTTGCACCGCGTCGCGTTCGCATCACTCAATCGATCACGGTCGAGGCCGATGCGGTGCCGGCCGGCGAGACGATTCGCGTCTGGTTGCCGTTCCCTCGCTCGATTCCTGGGCAACAGCAAAAGATCCGCGTCATAGATAGCTCCCCCGCGAAGCATACGATCGCTCCCGAAGCTGCCCTGCAACGAGCTGTATATTTCGAAGACAGCGCACGCAGCGGAAAGCCCGCTGAATTCTCTATTACATATGAGCTCACGATCTTCGCTCGCTACTTTGCAGTCGATGAGAGCAAAGTCGTTCCCGCCTCGATGACGGATGATCTCGCGCGGCACACTGGCGAGCGACCGCCTCACATTGTTTTCACCGAGGCGATGCGGAATTTCTCGCGTGAAGTGGTGGGAGACGAAAAGAATCCGTACCGAATCGCGCAGAAACTATTCGCCGCCGTCGATCGCATTCCGTGGGCAGGCGCGCGCGAGTACTCGACCATCGTCAACATCAGCGACTACGCATTGAAGGCCGGTCATGCCGACTGCGGTCAGCAGACGCTGCTCTTGATGACATTGCTACGCCTCAACGGCATTCCCGCTCGTTGGCAGTCGGGCTGGATCTTCTCCGATGGCGAGTACGACAACATGCACGACTGGGGCTGGCTGTATTTGGCGCCTTACGGCTGGGTGCCGATGGATGTGACCTTCGGCCGCATGAGATCCGGCGATGCTGCGATCGACAACTTCTATCTAGGCGGACTCGATGCGTACCGCGTCGTCTTCAATGACGATTACAGCCAACCGCTGATTCCGAACAAGCAGCATTTCCGTTCCGAGACCGTCGACTTCCAACGTGGCGAGGTCGAATGGCGCGGGGGCAATGTTTACTTCGATCGTTGGGACTACGCGTTCAAGGCACAGGTGTTGTCGGGCGCTACCGTAGATTGAATTTTGGTCGTGAGCCGTTCGCCCCGCGTGCGAGGCCGACCAGCGCAAATGCACAGATTGATCGACTCGCCAGGGCAACACCATTTTGGGAGGGGTGTATGAATAAGAAGGCATCACTGATCGGTATCGCGCTCAAAGTTGCTTTGGGATTTTCGCTCGCAGCATCGATACCGTTGCAAACGGCTCAAGCCGCAAGTGGCGACGGATCGCTCGTCGGCCGGCTGAGCAGCAGCGACAAGAGCTCGCTCGAAGGTGTCGAAGTCACGGTGCGCAATCCCGATACCGGGTTCAGCCGCACGGTCAGAGCGGATGCCGACGGCAACTACCGCTTTCCCTTCCTCCCCGTCGGCAACTACACGGTCGAGGCTCGTAAAGACGGTGCCACACTCGGCAAGCTGGCCGACGTCACGGTGGGACTGGGCACCGCGACCACGGCGGATGTCACGCTGAACCTCACGAACATGGACGCGATCGAGGTCACAGGCACTCGAATCATTACTGCCGTCGATGTGCGATCGACCGAATCGGCGACGAATGTGACGATGGCGGAGCTCGACCGTTTACCCGTGGAGCGAGACATCATGTCGGTGGCGCTACTCGCGCCGGGACTGAGCAAAGGCGATGCAGGCCTGTGCGCCGGCGGCAACTGCGGCGTCTCCTTCGGTGGATCGTCGATCGCAGAGAACACCGTTTATATCAACGGATTGAACGTCACCGACTTCTACAACCGCGTCGGAGCGTCCTCGGTGCCGTACGCCTTCTACAAGGAGTTCCAAATCAAGACGGGTGGCTATTCGGTGGAGTTCGGGCGAACGACCGGCGGCGTAATCAACGCAGTCACCCGTTCGGGTACCAACGAATTCGAGTTCGGCACCGAAATCGCCTGGGAACCCAGCTCTCTGCAAAGCAGCAAGACCGACAGGTTCCGAGCCAATGGGACACCCTACATTATCGGCAGCTACGACGAATACGATCGCACCACCGCGACCGCCTATGCCTCTGGGCCCATCATTCAAGACAAGCTGTTCTTTTTCGCGCTCTACGAAGCCCGCGACTTCGAAAAGACGAACACCGACAACAGCGGCAATACACTGTTCCAGGAAACCTCGGATGACGCGTTCTGGGGCGCCAAGGTGGACTGGCAGATCAGCGATCGGCACTTACTGGAGTTTCTCGCGTTCTCGGATGAGGACGACGCGGTCATCGATAGTTTCGATTTCAACTATCCGCAAGGCGCGCGCGAAGACTTCAAAGATCGGCAATTCGAGACGAACGGCGGCATGAATTGGGCAGCGACATACACCGGCTACCTGACGAACTCGCTGTCGATGAAGGTGCTCTACGGAGAGAATGAAAGAGAGTTCGCACGCTACAGCAATAACGACTTGCTATGTTCCCGCATCCGCGACCGACAGGAAGATATCGGCCAAGGCGATGTAGGGTGCACAACGACAGCGAGCGTCACCGAACGCGTCGATGAACGCGAAGCGGCGCGTATCGACTTCGAATGGGAGCTCGGAAGTCACTTGTTGCGCTTCGGGATGGATCACGAAGTCAACACATCGAATCATGAACAGTACTACCCCGGTCCCGATCGTCTCTTATATGAGGTCTACACGAACGAAGAAGAGCGATTGGAGAACGGCTTTCCCTGGCCTGTGAACGCACCCTACGTGCGCACACGCATCAACGAAGTGGATGGCGAATTCGAGACGATCAATCGCGCCTACTATCTCGAGGACAACTGGTCGATCACGCCCACGCTGGTGTTGAATGGCGGTGTACGGCTCGAAGCGTTCGACAACAAGAATTCCGATGGCGACAGCTATATCAAAATCGATGACATGATCGCGCCGCGATTCGGCTTCTCGTGGGATATGCGCGGCGACAATCGCAGCAAACTGTTCGGCAATGCCGGCCGATACTTCCTGCCAGTCGCGAATGTGATCAACATCAAACAGGCCGGCGGCTTTCGCGACGAGCGTACTTATTATGAGTTCATACAGTTCGATACGGTGACCGAAAACGGCGTGACGTTTCAGCGGCCCCGGCTCGGCGATCAGCTAGGACCTGTCGACAATTCGCAAGGTGACGGTTCCGTGGGCGACCTGCGCGGCGAGGTCGATGCCGATATGGACCCGGTGTATCAGGACGAGCTCATTCTCGGCTTCCAGTCCATGATCGACGACACGTGGTCTTGGGGTGTGCGAGGCATCTATCGTCGACTGCACAACGCGATCGATGACATGGAAATCACCTCGACCGGCATCGTGTGCGACGGCGAACCCCTCGGCGCCGGTTTCGTCATGGGCAACCCGGGCGAGCCCTTGACGATCTACACCGATACCAACTGCGACGGCGAGAACGACGGCTTCGTCACGATCGATACGGCGCAAGCCGGCTGGGCAATGTTCGACGAAGATGGCAACTACACCGGCGATGTGGGATACCCCGAGCCGAAACGCACCTACAAGGCAATCGAGTTCATGATCGATCGCGCTTGGGACGATTCGTGGTCGATGAACGCGACATACACGTTGTCCTGGAACAAGGGCAACGCGGAAGGGCCGGTCAACTCCGATACCGACTTCGCCGATGCGGGACGAACCGAGGCCTTCGACAATCCATGGGTTAACTATGGCGCATATGGCTATTTACCCAATGATCATCGTCACCAGTTCAAACTGCGTGGGGCATACGCGCTCGGAGAACATTGGGAGTTCGGCGCGACCTTGGGCGTGCAGTCCGGTCGGCCGATCAGCGCGCGTGGCGAGTGCAACCCGTTCGATGACACCTGCTTCTACAGCTTCTTCATCCTCAACGAGACCACGGGTGAGTACGAGTTGCGAGGCCGCGGATCGGAAGGCGAAACCGACTGGGTGTACGATCTGGGTGCGAACGTGACGTATCGACACTCGTTCTCGGCCGCGGACCTGAGCGTGAAATTCGCGGTCTACAATCTGCTGAACCAAGAGAGGGTCACGGAAGTCGACGACTATCTGGGTTCGATTCCGAACGGCAATTCGGAGTACAGGATCGGGACGGGCTATCAATCACCTCGTTATGGCTTGCTGACATTGAAGTTGGATTTCTAATTGCGACTCTGGTGGGCAGCTAATCGGGGGCGTGGGCGACAGGCAGCGGGCAATGGCCGAAAGCTTGCAAGTCGCTCGCGCCGTTTCGATCATTTCGAGCTGACGGATTCTCGCCCAGAATACGACGCCAGTAGAGGTGGGCCTGAGGCACCTTCCTCTTCTGCTCGGCGTGCTCCGCGTCTCAGCGAGAAATTTCCCATCCGTACGATTCTGTTCATCGCCTGTTTGCACGCGTTGGTGGGTTGCGCGCATCAGCCTGTCGCGCATACACCGAACCGCGCAGCTCTCGATCAAATCGTCGACGAGGTCATCGCGCGCTATGACCTGCCGGGCATCGCGGTCGGTGTGATCAGCGACGGCGAGACCATCTACGCACGCACCTCGGGTGAGCTCATTGCCGGCTCCGGACAGCGCATCAACGCGAACACATTGTTCAAGGTCGCGTCCAACGGCAAAGCAATGACCACCGGCATGTTGGCGCGTCTCGCCGATGCCGGGAAGCTGCAGTGGAATGATCCTGTGGTGCAACACTTGCCAGCGTTTCGCATGAATGATCCGTGGATTACTCGTGAAATGCAGATTCGCGATCTGCTCATTCATAACAGCGGCCTTCGAGCGGGAGCGGGGGACCTGATGCTGTGGCCGGAACCCAATCTGTTCACGCGTGCCGATATCATTGCTGGCCTCGCTCATCTCAAACCCATCGATAGCTTTCGTACGCGTTATAGCTATGACAACTTGATGTACGTGGTCGCAGGCGAAGTTGCCGCCGCAGCGGCCGGACTCTCGTATGAAGAGCTGATCAAACGCGAAGTGTTCGAACCACTTGGAATGACGCGCTGTCAGGTCGGCGCGTGGAATCGCGATGTCATCGGCAATGTGGCGCAGCCTCACATGCGACAGGACAATCGAAACGTCCTCATTCGTCGCGATGAAGCCAATATTCCCGCGATCACCTCCGCGGCCGCGGGTGGAATCCGTTGCAGCTTGAACGACATGCTTACCTGGATGCGGATGTGGCTCGATCCGGATCTTGAGTCCCGCAGCGGTGAGCCGTGGATCAGCACCGCGCAGCGCGACACGCTATGGACGCCCCAAACTCCCATCTCCGTAACGCAGCGCCAGCGCGAGTGGTTCAACACGCGCTTCAATGCTTATGGTTTCGGTTGGCGATTGTCCGATCTAGACGGCGTACTCAGTGTCGCCCATACGGGAACTTTAGCGGGGATGTACTCGGCGCTGACGTTACTCCCCGAGACGAGAAGCGGATTCGTGTTCCTCATCAATGGCGATGCAGGTGAAGCCCGCGTCGTCCTCACGACGGCATTGATCAAGCAATTCACGCAGCCCGATGGCGCAATGCCACTCGCTCACTACGCGGAGATACTAGCCCGAGAAGAGCAGGAGGAGGCGAGCGCTGATCCCTTACCAGATACATCATCGCGCGAGCTCGCTCAGCCTGAGCGTCTGACGAAGCGACTCGGCGTTTACCGCGATCCCTGGTTCGGTGAAGTCACGATCTGCGGAAACGGCGGACGCGTCGTGTTCAGCTCCGCGAAATCGCCGCTGTTGAAAGGGGACGTGATGCAGGTTGGCGAACGATTGCTGGTCGATTGGTATGACGAAAGCACGCCAGTTGAAGCATGGCTTCACTTCGCTCAACCCGAGCAGGGCGAGACGATGACGCTTACGATGACAAAGGTGGATCCAAAAGCCGATTTCAGCTACGACTATGAGGATCTTGCGTTCGTGTGGGTGCGAGAGTGCCCGTAGAGGCGGTGAGTGGCGGACGGCGGAGGGTGAGGAATTAAGAGCGCTTGCTCTGCCGGTGCCTCACTCAAGGTTCAGCGCGATCATCCATCGTTCACCGTGGTACGGACATATGTCTTCCCGGTCCGCCGTCCACTGTGCCATTCACCAGCGAATCGTCACCTCTCCCCTTGCGGGAGAGGTCGCAAGCGAAGCGGCGGGTGAGGGGCAAAAACAGTAGGCGCTAGCGGCGGTCCTGCCTCCGACATCGTGTATCGAAGAGCTTATTGCAGTCGCCACGATCCGCTTTGTGAATAACTAGCTATCCATCGGCAAACCTACGAAGCTACGGCCCGGCACCGGAGTAGGCACCATAAGAGGAAGTTCGGCTCTCGCCCGCTCAAAGGTGATGACTTCGTGCGACATTGCCGAGCTCGCAGCCTTCACTGAAAAGGTGGCACGCACGTCCCACCTTTCGTCATTCCTCCGTACGCAGGAATCCATCCGATGTCTTTCCGCTCCAAGCGTACTTCGATTGCTTGAGTCGCAGTGGGTCAAGTGAACGAGGCTGAGGATCCGTTCAGATCCCAAACAGACTCGCTAACACGCGGCTCGGCACGATAGAGATACGCCGTTCCGTTCGCGATGCATTCATCCAATAGAGGATTCCTCTGTTAGGCGTTGACATGTCGTGGCGCGTGAATGACATACTATCTTGCAGACCACATGAATTAGGGTGTGCGGAGAATAAGAAGCGGGATCTAATAATTGGAGGCGCAGGAATGCGAATCGCACAGGGACGGCGCTGCCGTCTGGATAGTTCCAGTCGTATTGGATCGTCATTGGATACCAGCTCCGGTGCGGCTGATAGACATCACAACATCAGCAACGAGCTCTGCTTAAGGAAGCATGCTGTGAATTATCGTCTGGTGTTATTGCTGAAGTGCGTCGCGGTATTGTCCATGGCGTCCATGCACGCGGTTTCGAGCGCACAAAGCGTTCCGCAGGACCGCTGCGTGGCAGATGGCGGAACCGCGCGCTGTCTTCCGCCTGAGCCGGGTCGGTACAGCTATGGTTACTGCGACTCTGAGCAATTGTGTGAGAGCGGATTCGCAACGGAAGCTCTGGCGGTCGAAGACCTTCGAACTCGGGTGCATGAGCAGTTCGATCTTTGCACAAGCGAAGTACAGCATCCCGGCTTCTCCGCGCTCCCGCCAGTTGTTGGCGCCGGTAGTCTGCATGTCCCGCAAGGGTGCAACGCTTCCGGATGGACTGGAGATTGCGCCAGCATCAACTACAAAGGTGGGGTTGAGTATAAGCAGTATCAGCACCACCCAGTAAGCGTCAGCGGTACGATTCGGAATTCAAACGGCACATGCCAAGATTTCGATTATCAGATTAATCAAATCACTCGAACCCGCGCTCTCGCCTGCCCCATTGGCTACAGTTGGAACAACGATGGCGTAGATGATCGGTACTGCTGGCAAGCTCCGGTGGGTCCGGACTTCCGTAAGGATCTCGGGAAGCAGTGCGATGTGCCCATGACAGAGCATCCTATCAACGTCATCGTGGGCAACAAGTATCTGGAGATTCCCCTCTATACCGGTGATGGGGTGTTTCCGCTCGAGATAACGACGCGATACAACAGCTATGCTCGCTTCGCCAGCGCCACGCCGGCGAGCGGCCCAGGGTACTTCCGTCAGCAACCGAACTGGCGCATGAGCTATGACAGATCGGTCATCGACGTTAGTCATCCTACAATGCCGGGAGCATGGGTTTATCGTCAGGATGGTCGGCAGTTCTTCTTCAGATTGGTTGGATCCTCTTATCTTCCTGACGATGATGTGAGCATTCGATTGGAACGCCTTCTGACAGGTGACGTCTGGAGTGGATGGAAACTCACAGACGAAAATGACGAAGTGGAAGAGTTCGATCTAGACGGCTACCTGCAGCGCATCGTCAATCGAGCAGGTATATCCCATACCTTCACTTACGACACATCGGGTCGCGTGATTTCGATTCGGCATTCGTTCGGTCATGAAATAGCACTGACACAAACGACTGTTCCACGGACTATGACGGTGCCGGGAGGTGGAACGTATTTCTTTGGCTATGACAATCTACAAAATATTACGTCCATCACTTTCCCGGATCAGACGCAACGTAAGTTCGTGTATGCAAATTCGACTTACAAACGTGCGGTCACAAGCCAAATCGACGAGAACGGCGCCACCTACGCCAAATACAAGTATGACTCCAATGGCAAGCCCAGTAGTTCCGAACTGGCGGGCGGCGTAGGCAAGTATTCAGTTTCCTTCACGTCCTCTACCCGTAGCACAGTGACAGATCCACTAATGGGAGTGCGCACGTACGACTATGCAAACATTGTCGGCGCGTCCAAACCCACGGGGCAAAGCAGTCAGGCTCTTACGTGCGGCGGAGTGTATAAGGCACGTACATATGACTCGCGCGGGAACCCAAAGATGCTCACGGATTTCAACGACGCGCAAACGTTACGCACGTATAATTCTCGAAATCTCCTAGAGTCGAGCACGGAAGCGGCAGGTACGAGCAACGCAAAGACAACAACAACTCTGTGGCATCCAACGTACCGAGTGCCGACACTCATTGAGCGACACGGAAAGCGGACAACCTACACTCATAATGCCAGCGGCGACGTGCTAACGAGCGCGATTCTCGATACCGAAACCAGCGAGTCACGCACCTCGACCTACACCTACAACTCCTTCGGCCAGATCCTCACGGCCGACGGCCCTCGCACCGACGTCTCCGACGTCACCACCTATACCTACTACACCTGCGTCACCGGTCTCGAATGCGGTCAGATCCAAACGATCACGAACGCACTCGGCCACATCACGACCTACAACAGCTACAACGCACACGGCCAGCCGCTGACGATCACCGATCCCAACGGCGTGGTTACGACGCTCACCTATGATCTTCGTCAGCGACTCACTTCGCGAACGGTCGGGAGCGAAGTCACAAGCTTCGACTACTGGCCCACAGGATTACTCAAGAAGGCGACGATGCCGGACGGCTCGTACCTCGAGTACACCTCCGATGCGGCGCATCGGCTCACCGATATCAATGATTCCGAAGCCAATCGCATCCATTACACCTTGGATGCGATGGGCAATCGCACAGCCGAAGAAGTATTCGATCCGTGGAACGCGTTGACCCAGACGCGCACGCGCGTGTTCAACACGCTCAACCGTCTACAGCAGGAAATCGGTGCCGCGGGTGGACCATCGGTCACAACCACCTTCGGCTACGACAACAATGGCAACCAAACCGATATCGATGCACCACTCGGACGCAGCACCGATCAAACGTATGACGAGCTGAATCGGTTGACACAAGTGACCGATCCGGCGGGCGGGCTCACGAAGTACGGCTACAACGCGCTTGACCAACTGATCTCAGTGACCGATCCAAGAAACAAAGTCACGACGTACACTTACAACGCACTTGGCGATCTGAAGCAGCAAATCAGTCCGGATACGGGCACGACGACGAACACCTATGACTCTGCTGGGAATCTTCAGACTAGAACCGATGCGCGAGGCAAGGAAGGAGCATACGCGTACGACGCGCTCAATCGAGTGACGACCCTGACATATCCGGATCAGACGATCAGCTATGTCTACGACACCGGCACGGATCAGAAAGGGCGATTGACGCAGGTTTCGGATAACTCAGGGTCCACGGCCTGGGCTTACGACGCCGTCGGACGGGTGCTGTCTCGCCAACAGATCATGAGCAGCATCACTAAATCGCTGGGCTATGCGTTTGATTCAGCCGGTCGACTGCAAACGATGACACTCCCATCGGGCAATACGATTGATTACGGGTACACCGATGGCAAAGTGACGGGCCTAACGCTGAATGGCTCGACAACGATTCTCTCGAACGTGCTCTATCAACCCTTCGGCCCGACGGCGGGCTGGACATGGGGCAATAGCACACTCTCAGTCCGAGAGTACGACGCGGACGGCAAGATCACGGATCTCGATAGCGCGGGACTGAAGACTTACGACTACGACGACGCGTTCCGCATCACCGACATCACGGATGCAACCGATCCGAATATGAGTCAGAGCTACGGCTACGACCTTCTAGATCGACTTACGAACGCAACCGGCAGCAGTCTCAACCAAAGTTGGACGTATGATGCGAACGGTAATCGACTCACGGAAGGCGGTTCTAACTCTTCGACGTACTCAGTCTCGACGACCAGCAATCGTCTCAACTCGGTATCCGGATTGCTGACGAAGACGTACGGGTACGATGCGGCCGGCAACATCACGAGTGATGGTACGGCTACATTCACGTACGACGATGCCGGTCGCATGGTCTCATCCACGAAGGCCGGTGTCACTGCCGCGTACTCGATCAACGCGCTCGGTCAGCGCGTCAAGAAGACGGTCTCAGGTACGAGCACCAATTTCGTCTACGACGAAGCGGGTCATCTCGTCGGCGAGTACGCCAATAGCGGCGCGCTCATTCAAGAGACCGTGTGGCTCGGAGACATTCCGGTCGCAGTATTGAAGCCGAACGGAAGCGGAGTGGAAGTGTTCTACATCCACACGGATCATCTGAACACGCCGAGAACAATCAGTAGGCCAAGCGACAACGCGATCGTGTGGCGATGGGATTCGGATCCGTTCGGAACGACTGCGGCGAATGAGGATCCGGATGGGGATTCCCTGCTGTTTGTTTACAGCCTGCGCTTCCCCGGTCAGTACTACGATGGTG
>JAICPY010000012.1 GCA_025929585.1 Steroidobacter sp. | reverse complement strand
GGCGAAATTGCTGCCTGGGGACTACTACGTCACCTGTGAAGAAGAAGTGCTCGATACGATCTTGGGTTCGTGCGTTTCGGCATGCATTAGAAATCCGCGGCTACGCATCGGCGGGATGAATCATTTCATGCTTCCTCGTCCGAGCGGACAGGGCGGCGACACGTGGGAAAGCCTGGCCGGGCGTGCCAACCGTTACGGCAGCGCCTCTATGGAAACGCTCATCAATCGAATCTTGAAAGCCGGCGGTACGCGCGGCGAGCTCGAAGTGAAGATCTTCGGCGGCGGCCGCGTGCTTTCGAGCTTATCGGACATCGGCAGCCACAACGTCATCTTCGTACGCGACTACCTGAAGCAAGAAGGCCTGCGCGTCACGTCCGAAGATGTCGGCTGCGACTATCCGCGCCACGTTCAATATTTTCCGATGACCGGCCGTGTGCGAGTCAGAAACCTGACCGCTCGCGCCGACATCGTCACGCAAGAACAGCAATTCCTCAAACGTATCGAGAAGACCCCGGTGGCGGGGGAGATCGATCTTTTCTAAGTGACGAAGTGACGAGTGACGGGTGACGAGCAAGAAATGAAGTAGTTATGCGACAGCTAAATGCACTCGAAATGTTCCATCGATTCCTCGCAGCAATGGAGGCGATCGCGCTGACGTTCTTGCCCGTCACCCGTCACTCGTCACCCGTCACGTCCAGGATTTAGAGCCATGCCCATCAAAGTCCTCATCGTCGATGATTCCGCATTGGTGCGTAAGCTCTTGGGTGAGATGCTCGGGCGAGATCGGGAGATTCAGGTCGTGGGTGCCGCGGCGGATCCGTATGCGGCTAGAGAGAAGATCAAGCAGCTCAATCCGGATGTGATCACTCTGGATGTCGAAATGCCACGTATGGATGGCATCACATTTCTCGAGAACTTGATGCGCTTGCGGCCGATGCCGGTCGTGATGGTTTCATCGCTGACTCAGCGCGGAGCGGACGTGACGTTGCGAGCGCTCGAGCTAGGAGCGGTCGATTTCGTAGCAAAGCCGAGAGTCGACGTTGCCGGGAGCTTGGTGGACTACGCGGATGAATTGATCGCGAAAGTAAAGGTTGCGGCGACTGCTCGAATCAACCCGCGTGCCGGTGCACCGCGACCCCTCTCCTTGCAGGTCGATCCGCGCCGCACGGCCGATGCGGTGCTGCCGGCTGGTGTGGGTGGACGAGTGTTGCGTACGACCGATCGGATCATCGCAATCGGGGCTTCGACCGGCGGCACGGAGGCAATTCGCGAGGTCTTGGCGGCGCTACCTGCCGATGCGCCCGCGATCGTCATCTCGCAACATATTCCCGCGGCTTTCAGCAAACCGTTTGCGGACCGAATGAATCAATCCTCGGCGATGGCAGTCTGCGAAGCGATGGACGGCCAATACATCTTACCGGGACACGTCTACATCGCACCGGGTGACAGGCATTTATTGATCGAGCGCGACGGTGCCCGCTATCGCTGCCGATTGAACGATGGACCGCATGTGAATCGTCATCGTCCCAGTGTCGATGTGATGTTTCGTTCGGTCGCTCAGAACGTCGGCCCGAACGCAACCGGTGTGATCCTGACCGGCATGGGCGATGACGGTGCGCGTGGTCTGAAAGAGATGGCCGAATCCGGCGCACACACGATCGCTCAAGATGAGGCGAGCAGCGTCGTTTGGGGCATGCCGGGCACCGCGGTTCGTCTTGGCGCCGCCCACCAAGTGCTCCCGTTGCATCGGGTGCCTGAAGAACTGCTGCAGCGGTCAGCGGAAAACTCAAACGGCAAGGCAGCGAATGGATGAATCCGCTAAAGACAGCTCACAATTGATAAATGTGACGTGGAGAGTGAGGGAAAGAGAGCGTAACGTCACGCTAGCTCTACGGCGCGGGTCCGCCAGAAAAGAGACGTCCGTCTTATTCTGGCCGTGGACTGCGGACCGCGGACCTTCTGCCCGCTTTAGGCTTTGTTCAATCCGCCGATACGCCGACTATGACCATACAGAATTCCGCCACCAAAATGACTGAAGACACCACGGTGCCGTCGGGTGGTTCTGTCGCCTTCACGTTCGTAGCCGAGCTGGCGCAGGAAGTCTCGAAGGGCCGAGTCGAACTGCCTTCGTTCCCTGACGTCGCAGTGCGCGTGCGCAAGGTGCTCGCGGACGAGGACGTGTCCAACGATCAAATCGCACGCGTAGTGAGCTCGGATGCCGGGCTTGCCGCTCGAGTGTTCACGCTGGCAAATAGCGCGGCGATGAATCGTGGAGGACGAACGGTCACGGACTTGAAAAGCGCCGTGAACCGGATCGGTCATAATAATGTGCGAACCGCCGCGGTCTCCTTTGCGATCGCGCAGCTGCGCCGTGCTGCCGAGCTTCGGCACATCGCGAAAGAGCTCGAGCAACTTTGGCACGAGGCAACGATGGTTGCCGCCTTGGCACATGCATTGGCTTCCCGCACGCGCGGAATCAACGTCGATGAGTCCATGCTCGCGGGTCTTCTACATAACGTGGGTAAGATCTATATCCTGGCACGCGCGAACAAGCATGCCACCTTCTTGAAAGAGCCGGCTGCCCTTGCGCAAGTGCTGCGCGATTGGCACGCGAACGTGGGCAAGGCAATCATCGATAACTGGGGCTTTCCGGAACACATCGCCGAAGCCGTCGGCGAGCATGAAAACATCGACCGAACGGTCGGCCACCCGGATGTCACTGACATCCTGACCGTTGCCGTGATGATGTCGGGTTTTGTCGGCCATGAAACCGACCTCGAGCTCAACATGCAAGGCGTCAAAGCTTTCTGGCGTCTCGGCCTAGACAACGAAAAATGCGTCCACGTCTTGAAGGACTGCGCCGATGAGATCGCGCTGTTGCGCACGGCGTTGGGAGACTGAAGGAGTTAAAAACGGAGTCTACAGTCCGTGGTCCGCAGTCCGTACCCCGAGCTGGGAGCACCAAACTTCAGCTCGCCCTTCCGCCGACGTTGGCGAATTCGTTCAATTTCTTCCGTGCAGGTCGCTTCCGCTGTGTATGGCGCTGAGACTTCCGACCCACGGACTGAGGACTATGGACTGCGGACTTCCCTCTTAAGGTTTTCCCCCATCTCTCTCCAAGTACTCTCACTTGGAACGTTCGCAGATTCCGGTACGTACTGATTGCAACCGTGGAAGGGGTTCGACACTGTTCGCGGCTTCGTACATTTCGAATAATTTGAAGGGCCGCATGCAAGGAACAATCCTCGTCGCAGAAGATGATCCCGAAGCTCGGGAGCTTTTGATACTGCTGCTGGGGGGCGGTTACGAGGTGCTGGAAGCGGCCGATGGTCTCGAAGCGTTCGACATCCTAAGTCGACACTCGCCCGATTTACTCATCACCGACATCGTCATGCCCAGAATGGACGGCTATGAGTTGGTGCGTAAGGTCCGACAAGATCAGCGCACGGCTCGTTTGCCGGTGATTTTCTGCTCCGCTTCTTATCACGAGCGCGAAGTGCGCGAGATGGCGCGATCGTTGGGTGTCTTGAACACGCTCGCGAAGCCTTACGAGATGGAGGTCGTTCGTGAGGTGGTCGCGACGGCACTGGCATCGAAGGTGACTTCGTTGCCGGGGCGGCCTCGCAATGCCATCTCCCCTGAAGCGGCGGAATGTTTGCGTGGTGCGCAGGAACGTCTGAACGCAATGGTCGCGTTCAGCCGGCATCTATTCGAGAAGAAGGATTTGGCGGGTATCGCAGCCTGTGCGAGCCATTCGGCTCGTGAAATCCTGTTGGCGCAATGCGCGCAAGTGTACGTCAGTCAGCAAGGACACAAGGGCGAGCTGTCGATCGCGAGCGGTTTGGGCGAACGGGAGTTGAACGAGCTGCTGTGCTCGCAAATGTATCGTCAATTGCGCACCGTAGTGGAGGAGGGCGGCAGCGCGATGTTTCCCATGTCGGTATCCGAAGGCGCGTCTCACGCCTCGGCATCCGAAGCGGGCGCTTTCGTGTCGATGCTCGGTGTGCCTATCGCGACGGCCTCGCACACCTATGGATATCTGAGCGTCGTCAATCGCATCGGCCTTGCGGCGTTCACCGAAGAGGATTTGGGAATCGCGCGAGCGCTGGCGACTCAGGTGGCCATCGCATATGAGAATACGATTCGTCGGCGGGAGCTCGAAGCTCAAGTCGCTCGACGCACCGACATGGAAAACGAAGTGCGCCGGCTGAATCGTGAGCTAGAGGCTCGGGTGAAGCAACGCACCTCCGAGCTCGAGCGTGCAAATCGCGAGCTGGAAGCCTTTTCCTATTCGGTCGCGCACGACCTTCGCGCGCCGCTTCGACTGATCGATGCGCAGGTGCAGATGCTTGCCTCGGGACAGATGGGCAAGCTTCAGCGTCCGGCCATCGTGCAGCTCGAGCAGATTCGACGCGGCGCAGGACATATGAGCGCGCTGATCGACGGGCTGCTCGCGCTGTCTCGCGTACGTCACGCAGACATGAAGCAGACGCCCGTCGCGTTGAATGACGTCGTCAGAAAGGCCCTCGATATTCTGGCGGCGCAGATCGAGGGGCGTCAGATCGAATGGAAGATCGGTTCGTTGCCGAACGTTACCTGCGATGCCGAGCTCATGCTGCAGGCGTTCATCAATCTAATCGACAATGCCATCAAGTACTCTCGTTCGAAGGCCCAGGCCGTCATCGAAATCGGCTACGAGACCGATCCCTCGCCTCACATAGTGTTGCGTGACAACGGTGTAGGCTTCGACATGCGCTACGCATCGAAATTGTTCGGGCTCTTCCAACGCCTCCACCGCCAGGACGAATTCGAAGGCACCGGGATTGGCCTTGCGACCGTCAGCCGGATCATCGAACGACATGGAGGCAAAGTGTGGGCGGAGTCGACGCTGGGAGAAGGGGCGGTGTTTAGGTTTACGCTGGCCGGGTTGCTGGCAAGTCCGCAGTCCGCAGTCCGTGGTCCGCAGCCAGAATAGAAGCTGACGCGGCGACCAGCGGCTGTCCCCGGAGCAGCTTGGCTAGGTTCTCCTTGATCTGCCTTCATGTCTGCAAGCCATCCGGCCACGGACTGTGGACTGCAGTCTGCGGACTCCAATTCCGCCCCCGTGGACTCCCCCTTGACTCTCCATTAGTCTCCCCGCCTTCCCTGACTCCTTAACCAGTAGTTTTTGTTTCATGCAAGAGCGTTACGACCCGGCGGCGATTGAAACTCAGGCACAGGAACTGTGGGCCGCCAAGCGTGCATTTTCGGTGAGCGAGGATCCTTCGAAACCGAAGTATTACTGCCTTTCTATGTTTCCTTATCCGAGCGGTCGGCTGCACATGGGACATGTGCGCAACTACACCATCGGCGATGTGATCACGCGTTTCATGCGCATGCAGGGCTACAACGTGCTGCAGCCGATGGGATGGGACGCCTTTGGTTTGCCTGCCGAGAATGCGGCCATGGCGAATGCGGTGCCGCCGGCAAGATGGACGTACGACAACATTGCCTACATGAAGGGGCAATTGAAGGCACTCGGGTTCGCGATCGACTGGGAACGGGAGGTCGCAACCTGCCAGCCCGAGTACTATCGCTGGAACCAATGGTTATTCCTGCGAATGCTCGAGAAAGGCATCGCCTATAAAAAGACCGGCGTCGTCAATTGGGATCCGGTCGATCAAACCGTGCTTGCAAATGAGCAAGTGATCGACGGCAAGGGATGGCGTACCGGAGCGCTGGTCGAAAAACGAGAAATCCCGATGTATTACCTGCGCATCACCGACTATGCGCAGGACTTGCTCGACGCATTGAATGATCTTCCGGGCTGGCCGGAGCGCGTGCGAACGATGCAGGCGAACTGGATCGGACGCAGCGAAGGCGTGCGGCTGAGCTTTCCCTACGAGCTCGAAGGTGAGAAGCGTCTACTGGGAGTATTCACGACGCGCGCCGATACGCTCTTGGGTGTGACGTTCTGCGCGGTTGCTGCCGAACATCCTTTGGCGACCTACGCGGCGCAGGACAATCCAGAGCTCGCGGCCTTCATCGAAGAATGCAAGCGCGGCACGGCAATGGAAGCCGAGCTCGCGATGATGGAAAAGAAAGGCTTGCCGACGGGATTGTTCGTCACTCATCCGATTACGGGCGAGTCGATTCCCGTGTGGGTCGGTAACTATGTGTTGATGACTTACGGTGAAGGTGCCGTCATGGGTGTACCCGCACATGATGAACGCGACTTTCATTTCGCAAAGAAATACGGCCTGCCGATCAGGTTCGTGATCGCCCCCGCCGGCACCGATCCGGCACAAGAGGTTGCCGAGGAATGGAAATCCGAGTTCGGTGAATATGGCGTGTGCATCAATTCGGGTCGGTACGATGGGCTTGGCTTTGCGCAGGCCGTGAATGCCATCGCCCAGGATCTCCAATCGAAAGGGTTGGGCGAGAAACATGTGCAATGGCGGCTTCGTGATTGGGGAATTTCGCGGCAACGCTATTGGGGTTGTCCAATCCCGCTGATTCATTGCGTCGCATGCGGCGATGTCCCTGTCCCGGATGAAGATTTGCCGGTCGTACTTCCCGAAGGCCTGGTGCCGGACGGCAGCGGAAATCCGCTCGCGAAAACGCCTTCGTTTGCGCAATGTATATGTCCGAAGTGCGGCGGCTCGGCGAAGCGCGAGACCGACACGATGGATACCTTCGTCGATTCGTCCTGGTACTTCATGCGCTTCGCCAGTGCGAACAACGACCAAGCCATGGTCGATGAACGCGCGAATTATTGGATGCCTGTCGATCAGTACATCGGTGGCATCGAGCACGCGATCTTGCATCTTCTGTATTCGCGCTTTTGGACGCGAGTCATGCACGATATGGGGCTTATAAGCATCAAGGAGCCGTTCCAAAATCTGCTCACGCAGGGAATGGTGCTCAACGACATCTATTCGCGCAAAACAGGCGAAGGCCGGATTCAGTACTTCAACCCGGCCGAAGTCGAGGTCGAGTTCGATGTCAAAGGAGCGCGCGTTGGGGCGCGCTTGAAAGCAGACAACCTTCCGGTGGAATGGGAAGGGATGCGTACGATGTCCAAATCGAAGAACAACGGCGTCGATCCGCAGAAGCTGGTGAACGAATATGGCGCCGACAGCGTGCGCCTATTCATGATGTTCAAAGCACCTCCTGAAGACACGCTCGAATGGTCGGACGAGGGCGTCGAGGGCGCGGCGCGTTTCATGCGTCGTTTGTGGCGCATGGTTTGGGAACATGTCGAAGTGAATGCAGGACCTTCGACGACGCAGGGTGAAAGCAAAGACACTGTCGAGTTCACGGATGCTCAACGTGACATGAGGCGTGCGGCTCATTCGACCTTGGTGAAGGTGGGCGACGATCTAGGTCGCCGCCGCGTCTTCAACACGGCCATCGCTGCGGTGATGGAGCTGATGAATACGCTTGCCAAATTCGAGGATCGCTCCGAGCGAGGCTGCAGGATCGTCCAAGAAACATTGGAGCTGATCGTGCAGATGCTTGCTCCGATCGTACCTCACGCCTCTCAGGCGCTCTGGCAAGCACTGGGTCATTCCGAGGCGCTCATCGATCGCGCGTGGCCGAAAGTGGACCCCGAGGCGTTGATCAAAGACGTCGTCGAGATCGTTATCCAAGTGAACGGCAAGCTGCGGGGCCGGGTAAACGTGCCCGCCGAAGCCAGCGAAGACGCCATCCGCGCAGCCGCACTTGCGGACCCCAACGTTCAGAAATGGATCGAGGGAAAGGCGATTAGGAAGGTGATCGTGGTGAAGGGGAAGCTGGTGAATGTGGTGGTAGGAGCGTAGCGGAGGAGTCCGTAGTCCGCAGCCCCTAGTCCGCAGGCCAGAGCGGCCGAAGCGGCAGCGGGCTTTAGCCCTTTTTCTGACTACGGACCCCGGACTACAGACTGCGGACTCATATACGCGGCGTTCCGCGCACGCTTAGGGTTTTCCCTCATCCCCCCGCGCTGAGGTGGCTGATACTCGTGCGGTGTGCAGGGATGCACACTGCGGGCGCATTACTACTACCGATCTGTAGGGGAGAAAGGCTGGATGAAGGCGGATGCGATAGCGACTCGGATGTCGGTGCTCACGCGTGCGCTGCCGTTGCGTATCTTGCTCGTCGATGATGATGAGTTGGAGCTCGAGCTCATGGCGGATCGGCTCGCATCCGCGGGGTTCGAGGTGCAGCAAGCCAAGAACGGAGAGGAAGCGCTGTCCATCCTGCAAAGTCGCTGGTACCCACTCGTGATCACGGATTGGCAAATGCCCGTGCTCGATGGCATCGAGTTCAGCGAGCAACTGCGAGCGCGCGGCGAGCAGGATACTTACATCATCATGCTCACGATGCGCGGAGCCAGCATCGACTATGAGCGCGGCTATGCCTCGGGAGTCGACGACTATCTGACCAAGAAGGTTCCGGATGCCGAGCTCGTCGCCAGAATCAATGCAGCGTTCAATACCTTGGCTTTGCGTCGTTCGTTGAAAGAAGCGCGCGAGGCGCTCGAGGATTCGGTGACCATCGATGCTGTCTCCGGCGTTTTCACCGCCAGGGAGTTGCGTGGCCGGTTACATACTGAAATCTGCAGAGCGCAGCGTTATGGTCGGCAGCTCACGGTTATTACCGTGGGTGCTCGCTCAACCGATGGTGTCGCACTGGATGGGAACATTCAGCGCGATATCGCCCAAACGCTTTCGGGAGTGGTTCGCGCGCACGTGGATTGGGTCGGCCGCTTGAGCCCGGACGGTGAGGTGACGTTCGCGGTCGTGCTTCCTGAGGCTGGAGTCGCGGACGGTCCTGCGATCAAGGAGCGGCTTCTGTCGGCTCTGACTCGATACACGCAATCGCAGCCTCTCGCGCTCAGCTTCAGCTTCGGTCTTGGCGCGCTCGAGCGTAATGGCCCTGGCGGACCCAGTGTCGAAACCTCAGTCCTTCTCGATGTCGCAGAACATTGTCGCGCGTGCAACGGCCGAGTCGGCCTGGAGCAGCTCACTACCGTCAAGCAAAGCGTCGCAGGACATGTCGCGATCCCATGTCGTCACGGCTACGCCGTCGCGAGCGAATGTCCGCTGCAGACGAGGAACGTGAAGGCCGTGTAGGGAGGTGTAGACGTGCGACCACGCTATGCTGAGGGTGTTGTCCGTTGACCGTCAGAGAACGCGGCCGCCGCTTTTCCGCATGCCGCACGCCGCGTGCCTCAAGCCGGCGCCGCCGCGTTACACTGACGCCTCGTCCCTGCCCAAGGATCGTTCCTCAGTATGTGGTTGCGCGTTCTCGCATTTTCGATGACAGCTATCAGTGTCAGCTCGTGTGGTTGGCACCTTCAAGGAACTTCCCGTCTGTCGGAAGCAGCTGCTGTGACCTATATCGACACGGAGGATCGATATTCCGACTTTCACCGTGCGTTGCGCGAGCGGCTGCGTGCCTCGGGTGCCCGCCTCGTCGAGAAGCCTGAAGATGCGACCGCGATCGTGCGCATCCGAGAAGATCAGAGCGGCCAGCGCGTGCTCGTGGTTTCGGCAAGAAATACGCCGGAAGAGTACGAAGTGTTCTATCGGGTCGAGTATTCCGTCTCCAATCAAACCGAACAAGTGATCGAACCGCATCGAATCGAGCTCACGCGAGAATACAGCTACGATGCAACCGCCGTGCTGGCCAAGCAAAAGGAACAAGCGGTGTTGCGCGAAGCGCTGGCGCGCGATTTGGCTGGTCTCGTCGTGCGCCGGCTGAGCGCGCTATAGCGCCGCGTATCGGATTGACGATCGTGCGCTGGGCATCGCGGTCGCGAATACAAGACTTTCGATTCGATGCAACTCGCGAACCTATGCTCGTCATTGAAAAGGACTGAACGATGCATGAAGACGAAAAACTGCAGCAACAGATCGCCGACATCGGCACGCGATATCTGAAGCGCACACTTGGGGAGTTGGCGCAGTTGCGAGCGTGCCTGCAAAATGCGCGCTCGGGTGCTCCGGACTCCCTGAAGCAGCTGGAGCGTTTGGCGCATAAAATACATGGAAGCGGCGCGATGTTCGGCTTTGATAACCTTAGCGAGAGCGCGGCGCAGATCGAACAAATCGCGGCGGCTGGTAATGACGATCCGGATACATTGAGCCGGATCGAAGCTGGCATCGAGGCGCTTCAGATACGGGTTGAACAACAAGCGCGCGATCGAGGTATCGAATGAGCGCGGCGGAAGCCCTGTCGCCCGACTCCGTCTTGTGTGTCCGTGATCTTCCCGCAGGTGTGCTGAGTCGATTGCTCCATCGATTTGCGTTGCAGGGCGTTGAAATCGGCGCCGGCGAATCCATCCCCGGATCGTTCTGGGGGGAATCGGAGGCAGGGTTGATCGGCGCGGCGGTGTATTGGCGGCCTGACACGCCGGTTCATTCCGTTCTGCACGAAGCCTCGCACTGCGTTTGTATGACGCTCGATCGCCGCACGGGTCTGGATCGTGACGCCGGCGGAGATTTCGACGAAGAAAATGCCGTCTGCTATCTACAGATTCTTCTTGCGGCCGGATTACCTAACGTGGGAATTGCCCGTATGTGCCATGACATGAATGCCTGGGGCTACACCTTCCGGCTTGGTTCCGCCGAAGCCTGGTTCGAACATGACGCGAGCGATGCGCGCGAGTGGTTAGTGAAGCATGGATTGATCGATCAGCAGGGAAGTGTGACTTGGCGGCTGCGGGAGTAGGCGAGCACAAAACGCGTGCGTGATTCCGGATTTGCGAGTGGCGCGAGAGTGACCTCGTGAAGAGTTTCTCGCGGCGGCGCAGCGGCGCAGCGGATAAGCAACCGAATATGAGTATCAGACGAGAACGTGCCCCTCGTTGGCTCAGAGCATGACGAAGAAAGACTCTCGCAAAGCCCGCAGAGACCGCAAAGGTAAGACGAGCAAAGCACTACCTCGAGAATTCTTGCGGAGCCTGAACCGCAGTCGCTCGATCATGAGCAGGCTGCTCAGTACTCTGTCTTCCTATCTTACCTTTGCGATCTCTGCGTGCTTTGCGAGAACCTTCTTGTCCGGCTCGAAATGATGCACGAGTCAACTAATGCCGCTTGGCACACTCAATCCCTAAAACGATCCGTCGCGGTGATGAGCTCGTGAACGTTGCCCGGCTCGAAGGCTGAGTGCCCCGCGTCGGGCACGATGCGGAAGTCGGCTTCGGGCCACGCGCCATGCAATGCCCAGGCAGTTTGCATCGGGCATACGACGTCATAGCGTCCTTGCACGATCACGGCTGGAATGCGACGAATGCGATCGATATTGCGCAGCAGTTGATCCTCACGATCGAAGAAGCCGCGGTTCACGAAGTAATGACACTCGATGCGTGCGACCGCGATGGCGAAGTCTTCATTGCCCCATTGATTGACATGCTTCTCGTCGATGTGCAAATGGCTGGTGGCTGCTTCCCACATCGACCATGCGCGTGCGGCGGCGACTCGTGTGGCGCGATCGGGACTGATCAAGCGAGAGTGGAAGGCACGGATCAAATCGCCACGTTCCTTTTCCGGAATCGCAGCGACGTAGTGCTCCCAACGATCGGGAAAAAGCGCACTCGCGCCTTCTTGGTAAAACCAGCGCAGCTCGAACTGCGTTAGCAAGAAGATGCCTCGAAGCACGATCTCGCTTACTCGTGATGGATGGGCCTGCGCATAAGCAAGCGCCAAGGTGGAACCCCACGAGCCGCCGAAGACCAGCCATCGGTCGATGTCCAAGTGCTCGCGCAGCTTCTCGATGTCGGCGACGAGATGCCAAGTCGTGTTGTCTTCCAAGCTTGCGTGCGGTTTGCTTCGGCCGCAGCCACGTTGATCGAACAAGATGATTCGATAGCTTTCCGGATCGAAGAATCGTCTCGCTTCGCTGTTGCTTCCCGCGCCGGGTCCGCCGTGCACGAATAGCGCCGGTTTGCCCTTCGGGTTGCCGCATTCTTCGTAGTAGATCTCATGCAGCTCGGATACACGCAGATATCCGGTGCGATGCGGCTTGATTGCTGGATACAGCACGCGCCGACCAGGCAGCACCTTCGTCGTCCGTTTGCGTTTTGCGAGAACCGCATGTCGCGCATGACTGCGCAATTTGCTTGCTGGCGGTTTGCGAACTGTGCGGCGGGTCGTTTTGCGTTTGCTTGCCATGGAGACTAAAGAGCAGAAGGTCCGTTAAAGATAGCGCTTCGAGATGAAAGAGGACAGGTGGGGGAAGTGGTTGACGGTTGACAGTTGACGGTTGACGGCCAGAAAGCGGAGCTGGAGCATTCTTCCGGCTGTCAACCGTCAACCGTCAACTATCATCTTCTCTCCCTGATCCAGCGATCGATCTTTGTTTCGAGCACGCCAAGTGGCAGCGCGCCGTCTCGCAAGACTTGACTATGAAACTCCCGGACGTCGAACTTGGCGCCAAGAGCAGCCGCGGCCTTGTTGCGTATCTCGCTGATTCGAATCTGACCGATCTTATAACCGAGTGCTTGACCGGGAATGGCGATATACCGTTCGACTTCGGCTTCGGCATCGCTCGCTGCCATTGAGGAATTTTCCAGCATGTAGGCAATCGCTCGCTCCCGCGTCCATCCGCGCGTATGCAGGCCCGTATCGACGACCAGGCGCATCGCGCGCAACATCTCATCGCTCAAACGCCCGTAGTACTGGTAAGGATCTGTAAACAAGCCGAGCTCCTTACCTAGGGACTCCGCGTAAAGCGCCCAGCCTTCTTGGTATGCAACATAGCGTGCGCCGAAGCGGCGAAAGCGCGGCAGGTCCTCCAGCTCTTGCTGAATCGCTATCTGGAAATGATGTCCAGGCGCCGCTTCGTGCAACGATAGAGTTTCCATTCCGAACTTCGGCTGTGCCTTCAGATTGAAGGTATTGATATAGAAGATGCCGGGGCGAGTGCCATCAGCCGACGGAGATTGATAGGACGCGCCTGCGGCTGATTGTGCTCGGAACGCTTCCACAGCGCGCACTTCGTAGTTCGCTTTCGGGAAATCAGAGAACAACTTGGGGAGCCGAGCATCGATCTTGCCTTTCAGTTCCTGATAACCCTTGATCAACGACTCAGGATCCGGGTAATAGAAACGATCGTCGTTCTGTACGAACTTGAAGAACGCGGCCAGGTCACCTTCGAAGCCGACTTGCGTCTTGACTTGCTCCATTTCGGCGCGAATCCGCGCGACTTCGTTCAAACCTATGGCGTGGATTTCGGACGGCGCAAGGTCGCTCGTCGTGTAGAGCTTCGCAAGATAGGCATACCACTTCTCGCCGTTCGGAAGGGCCGACCAGGACGTCTGGGTTCGAGCGTGGCGAAGATGCTCGTCGCGAATGAAATCGTGCAAGCGCCGGTACGACGGTGCGATTTCTTCTGAGATCGCGCGTCGATACTCATTGACTAGTCGTTCCCGATCCTCGCCCGAGATCTCTTTCGGCATATTGAGAATGGGCTGATAGAAGACGCTGTTCTCGAGCTGTGCATCAGCCAGCTTCGCGAGCTGAGGCAGCACCTTCTCCATTAGAAGGCCAGGGTAGGTCAAACCTCGTTTGGCGCCTTCGCGCATGTTCACGATCGCCTGATCTGACCATTTCAGGTAGTCGTTCATGCGTCGCAGAAATCGCTCGTAGTCCTCGACGGTTCGGAATGGTTGTGCGCTCGAACCGGAGCCCAGGATGCCCATCAAGGCGGGGATGCTGGAGAACTGATTGATCGGCATCAAATGATCTGGATACGCTGCGCCTTCGATCGAACGTTCTAGATCGTGCAGCAGAACTCCCAAGCTGAGTCGATCGGCATCTGAGAGAGGCTGATCGCGGAACTTGCGAGCTTCTTCGTAGTAGTGACGCTCATGGTTGAGCTGCTTCTCCAGGAACTCGGGCGAGATATTGTTCGCCAGGCGGTCATCGAAGCGATGATCGCCAATGAAAGTGCCTGCAAGCGGGTTCAGCTCCAACGTGCGTTCGAAGTACTCCTCGAATAACGCGTGAAGTTGTGCCGAGTTGGATTCAGCGGCACCGGTGCGCTGCGATAGAAGGAGCGCGATGAGAACACTTACGAAGATGCGCAAGGCGTCGCGGGTCATGAGTGAAGCGCCAACGAAGAGCAAAGCTCGAAACCCATACCTTACACTCGGATCTCGCGCCGCGCATTGTATGCATCGAGATAGGCACTGAGCTGTCCAGGCGTGGCATGTAAGGGCGTGAAATCTGGATTATCGCTGTAAGAAAATGCGACGGATGCACGCGAGTGCGCGCAAGGATAGGCTGCGTTCGAAGGTTCGAAAAACAGCGTCGAAGCGGGATTACCATAATGCTTACAACGAAAAGAATCATGCGTTCGATAGCTGGCGTCGTTGCCATGCTTCTGCTCAGTAACGCGAGCTGCGCCGCCTCGAAGCTCGGCTACGATCCAAAGGCTGATCCATTCGAGCAGTATCACGAAGCGATCGCTCTCGCAGACGCTGAGAACAAGCTTGTTCTCGTCATCGCCGGAGGCGACTGGTGTCGCTGGTGTCACGTGCTCGATCGTTTCGTCGCCAACGATGTCGACGTTGAAGCAAGGCTGCATGACGCTTTCGTCGTCATGAAGGTGTACGTCGGGTTCGACAACTACAACGATACGTTCTTCTCGCAATTGCCAGAGGCCAGGGGTGCACCGCACTTCTGGATCATCTCGCCTTCCAAGCAGGTATTGAGCTCACAATCGACCGGCGGATTGGAAGCGGGTAAGAGCGGCTACGACAAGCAAGCGTTTCTGCAGTTCATCGATCATTGGAAGGCTCAGAGCGCCACCTTTTCGGAGAGCCGGCAGGTGCCTCAGCCTGGTTTAGGTCAAGACGCCGGCGGGATGCAACTGCGCGCCGACAAGTAGTTCTCCTGCGTTGGGCATCTGCTGCGCCTCGCAGCAGAATACCCAATATCACTCTTCCTCGTGTTCGCCGCTTTCGGCATCATGCTGAATCATGAACACACGTGTCAGCATTGAGAAGCTCCGGTGCTCGACCGATGCGCGCGGCTTCGTCTTTGAGCCTTTGGATGCCTTCAGTGTTGGGCAACAGCGAAACGTCCATGTCGTACTGACGATGCCCGGACAGACTCGAGGCAACCATTCTCATCGGACCGGAACCGAGGTGTCCGCCGTCATCGGGCCCGCGCGCATTACCTATCGAGAATCAACCGATGTCACCACGATCGACGTTCCGGCGAATGAGGTGTGGCGTTTCGTATTTCCACCCGGCGTACCCCATGCGTTTCGGAATTCAGGCAATGCACCGATGGTCATCGTCTCCTTCAATACGGTTCCTCACGACCCTGACAATCCAGATACGGTGAGGGATGTGGTAGCAGCCGAGGTGGTGAAGTGACGAGGTGATAAGGTAGGAGCGACGGAGGATGCAGTGACGATGGGGGATCTGCCTCTGTCAGCATCACTTCAGTGCCATATCACACCCTAATCGCGTAGAGGTAGAACCCATCATGATTCGTATCTGCTTCACAGCGCTTGCTGCGTTCATGCTTGTGCCGATGCTTGCTATCGGTCAGCAAGATAGTAGTGCCGAGCAGGCGTTGGCCAGTGTGATCGCGGATCAAGAGCGTCTAGGCCGCGAGCTCGATCCGATCTCGGCGGGGCAGGAGGGCGATCGGCAAGCGTTGCGACGTTGGCCCGATGTGCGTCCTGCGGCTGTGCAAGCTTCTCTCGAGAGGCTGACAGATTTGCGTGAGCGCTTGCGCCGAATCGATACGCGCGAGTTGTCTCCCGCTTCTGAATTGAATCACACCTTGTTGGGCAGACTCTTAGACATAGCAATCGAGGAAGCGGCGTTCGACCTCAATCGAGTTCCCTTTCAAAACGACAGCGGGTTTCACACCCTGGCCGACTATGTCGCTCGCACCACGACGATCGGTTCGCGAGAGGATGCAGACGCTTGGTTAGCGCGGTTGGAGACCCTGCCTGAGTTCTATCGGAACAACATCGCCAATCTCAGGCGAGGTATTCGCACGAAACTCACGCAACCTCGCATCGTGATCGATCGCGTGCTCGAAGTCGCTCGTCAGCATGCGGCCCAGGATCCGGAGCAAAGCTCGCTCCTTCTGCCCTTTGCGAACAGGCCGCCTTCGATCAGTGTGCAGGGATCTCAGGCGTTGCGTTCGCGCGCCCTGGCAATCGTTGCGAACCGTGTTGCGCCCGTGCGTCGAGAGTTCGTAGAGTTTCTCGAGCAGGAGTACTTACCCGCAGCTCGGAAGAATCTGGCAATTCGGAGCGTACCCGACGGAGAGGCGATGTATCGGTTTCTGGTGCGCTTCGAAACGACCACGCGCCTGTCGCCTGATGAGGTCCACCAGCTCGGTCTGAAGGAAGTCGCGCGTATCCGAGCGTTGATGGAGCAGAGCATTCGCACGACCGGCTTTCAAGGGTCGTTCGATGAGTTCCTCGCAATGCTGCGCACCGACAAGCGTTTCTATGCGTCGACGTCCGAAGAGCTGTTGAAGACGGCAAGCGAGATCGCCAAACGTGCGGACGATCGTTTGCCGGCGCTCTTCGGCACTCTTCCACGGCTCACGTACGGCGTGCGCCCCGTGCCGCCCGAGATTGCTGAAGGCTATACCACAGGTCGTTATTGGACGGGCAGCATGCCGCTCGGTCAGGCGGGCGGATACATGGTAAATACGTCACGACTCGATCAGCGGCCACTGTACGAATTGCCTGCGCTGACGCTGCACGAAGCGGTGCCGGGTCACCACCTGCAAATTGCATTGTCTCAGGAGCTCACAGATCTGCCGTACTTTCGTCGCAACTGGAGTCAGACGGCATTCGTCGAAGGATGGGGTTTATATGCGGAGTTCCTGGGGGAGGAGATGGGCATCTATCGAGATGCCTACGAGCGCTTCGGACGGTACTCGTACGAGATGTGGCGAGCTTGCCGTCTCGTCGCCGACACAGGTATTCACTGGATGGGATGGGATATCGAACGCGCGAGGCGCTGTTTCACCGAGAATTCTGCGCTATCCGCTCACAACATCCAGACCGAGCTCGAGCGGTACATCTCGTGGCCAGGCCAAGCATTGGCTTACAAAGTCGGCGAGCTCAAGTTGCGCGAGCTGCGCGAAGCAGCTCAAGGCCCGCTCGGGGAACGCTTCAACGTCCGTGAGTTCCACGACCTCATCCTACTCGGCGGCCCAATGCCACTGGATGTGTTGGAGGAGAGAGTAAGGGAATGGATTGCGGAGGAAGGTGACGGAGTGACGAAGTGAGGGGGACGTTCCTCGTCTTCGAGGAATGTCCCCTCAGAAGGAAGATGGGGACACTCCTCGAAGACAAGGAGCGTCCCCAAGTCACTTCGTCACCTTTCCTCTGTGAACGCATCTGTTATCGTCGCCCCCTTCGCATCGTCCACTTGAGCCTCTAATGACAGAATCTGTGCCGACCCAGGCCGCGCGGATGCCGCGGCAGATTCCATTCATCATCGGGAACGAAGGCTGCGAGCGATTTAGCTTTTATGGGATGCGAAACATCCTGACGCCGTTCTTGGTGAGCTCTCTGCTGCTCTACGCACCCGAAATGCAGCGTGCGGGAATTGCAAAGGATGTTTTCCATACCTTCGTCATCGGGGTCTACTTCTTTCCGCTCCTCGGGGGCTGGATCGCAGATCGATTCTTCGGCAAGTACCAGACCGTATTCTGGATGTCGATCATCTATTGCATTGGCCATGCATGCCTCGCGATCTTCGAAGACAACCGCACGGGCTTTTACTCCGGGCTGTTCTTGATCGCGCTCGGCTCAGGCGGCATCAAGCCGCTGGTGGTCTCCTTCGTCGGCGATCAGTTCGATCAGACGAACAAGCATCTCGCAAAAATCGTTTTCGATGCGTTTTATTGGATCATCAACTTCGGTTCCTTTTTCGCCTCGTTGTTGATGCCGATCTTTCTGCGCGAATTCGGCGCGAGCGTTGCGTTTGGCATCCCTGGCCTGCTGATGTTCATTGCGACAGTCGTGTTCTGGGCCGGTCGCCACAAGTACGTGCATGTTCCTCCGGCACCGCCGAACCCGAATTCCTTTTTCCGTGTCGTGCGTACTGCATTGCTGGCCAATTCGCCCGATCAGGGCAGCGTAGGCCTGTACGTTGCGTTGGTCGGACTTGCGCTCGCCGTGGTTTCGCTAGCGTTCATGGGAACCTTGGGCTTCGTCTCCGCGACCTGCTTGGCCCTTGTGTTCGTGATTGGTTTCGGCGGCGTGGGAGCCAACATGCAACTGAACCGCGCGCGCGGGGTTCATCCCGACGACGCCGTCAATGGCGTGCGTGCGGTACTACGAATCATGATTGTGTTCGCCCTCGTCACACCTTTCTGGTCGTTGTTCGATCAAAAGGCATCGACCTGGGTGCTGCAGGCGAATGACATGCAACGGCCCGATTGGTTTCATCCGGCGCAGATGCAGGCGTTGAATCCTGCGTTGGTGATGATCCTGATCCCGTTCAACAATCTAGTTTTGTATCCGATGCTGCGTCGCCTGGGCTATGAGCCCAGCGCGTTGCGACGCATGGGGTTCGGCATTGCGTTCTCAGGTCTCGCGTGGATTGCGGCCGGCGCCATTCAGTTAGCTATCGATGGTGGTGATCCTGTTTCGATTACGTGGCAGATCCTGCCGTACATGCTTCTGACGTTCGGCGAAGTATTGGTTTCGGCCACCGGTCTCGAATTTGCGTATAGCCAAGCGCCAATCTCGATGAAAGGCGTGATCATGGCCTTCTGGTATCTATCGGTGACGGTTGGCAATCTATGGGTGCTGCTCGTGAACGCCAGCGTGCGCAACGAGCAAGTCATCGGCCACATCGGCTCGACTGGCCTGAGCGAGAACGCGTTCTTGATGTTCTTCTTCGCCGCCTTCGCCCTGATTGTCGCAGCATGCTTCGCGTGGTACGCGAAGCGATACCCGATGCAGGACAATTACAGGCGGGCCTAGGCCAGAAGAAGGTCCGCGGTCTGCGGTCTGCCGGCCAGAGAGGAAACGGAACTCGATGCTTGTAATTTTCTTTCGGCAGGTCCATACCGCGCATTTTCTTATCTCTTAGGCGGCGCAGCGGCCGATCTGGCTGCAGACCGCGGACCGCAGACCTTCCGATGCATCTTTGGTCAGATCTAGCTGGGTCGTGCGAACTAATCCGCTTTCGACCTCAAGTCGTCCTCCACTACTCCCGTTCTCTTCACTTCCTCTTCGTGATCGAGCTCGCGCCAGGTTTCAGCGAGGGCGTCTTGGTACCAGCTCCTCATCGAAGGGAGGTTCAGTAACCGCGCACAATAGTCGGATGCAGGTGGGCTGAGCGCGAGCGCATACGTTTGAACTCGGAATGCGACGGGGGCGAAGAATGCGTCCACGGCGCAAAAGGACTTTCCTGCGAGAAACGGACCGCCGAATCTGTTCAGACCCTCGTTCCAAAGCTCATCGATGCGCGCGACGTCGCGCTGAAGTGCGGGGGAGATTTCGTGAAGGCGAACGCGGGTGCCGCAGCTCATCGAGCAACGATCGCGAAGCGCGCCAAAACCGGAATGCATTTCTGCCGCAGCGGATCGCGCCCAGGCTCGAATCGACGGGTCGGCCGGCCATACCGTGGAATGACGCTCAGCCAAATATTCCGTAATCGCAAGCGAATCCCAAACCGCCAGATCGCCGTCAACGAGGCAGGGCACTTTCCCGCTCGGAGAAAACGATCGGAACGATTGCCAGTTGGAGCCGGCGGCGAACGGCCGCATTGCTTCTTCGAACGCAATGCCCAACTCGCGCATCAGCACCCAAGGGCGAAGCGACCAAGAGGAGTAATTCTTGTTGGCGATGTAGAGGGTGTACATGAGCTGAGTTGCGCCCTTTGGGGAGCGAATTGTGAAGGGCGAGAGCGGCGACATCAATAGAGTGACGATGTGACAAATCAAGTGACGAGGTGACAAATTAAGTGACGGGTGACGGGTGACGGGTGACGGGTGACGCGTGACAGGTGACGGGTGACGGGTGACGAAGTGACGAAGTCAGAATTCTCGGGTATGCAGCAGTATGGGGCCGCTCGGACCCTTACCTCTGAACGTCGTCACTCCGTCACCCGTCACTTCTTCGCCTCGTCACAGCGCGATCGATGATCGCGCGCTCTCTGCGCGAATGAGCACTGGTTCGCACATCAGTGGCGTGGCCGACTCGTGTGTAGCGTCACACTCGCATCGTGCGTGTGTGTAGTCGCTCACATCACTTGGCGCGGGCAAGCGCGGCAATGATCACAGTTTGTGCACAAGCTTGCCTGCGTATCCAAAATTAGCAATGCATCGTGAGGGTCTGCCGCCTACCTTGCGCGCCACGCCACGCATGTGGCACGGCATTCAACCATCGAACGACGGAGATCAGATGAACAAGGTTAAAGGGCTTCTGGCAGCAGCGGCACTCGTCCTCACGGCTCAAGCCGCTCATTCTGCGGACGCGGTAAGCGTCGGATTTACGCAGCTGAGCGAGACCGTCAAGTACGGTGATCTGGATTTGAACCGAGACGAGGGCGTCGGCGCTCTATACCAGCGGCTGAATCGCGCTGCCCGGAGCGTATGCGCACCGCTGCGCGCCCGCGAGATGCACCGCGCCAAACAGTATCGTGGCTGCCTGAGCGAAGCTCTTGCGAACGCGGTCAGTGATGTGAATCAGCCCTTGTTGACGGAGCTACACCGCTCGAATGGGTCGCAGAGCGCGCGAGCGATCGTTGCAAAGCGATAAGCGATCCCAGAGGGTCGACATCTGCATACGAGGCCGGCGCAGTGCGCCGGCCTTTTTATTTGGAGGTTGCCTGCGAGGCATGTTGCGTCGAAAGAGTGAAATAGGTCCCAAGAAGCGCTATAGGTCACGGTGTCTTGCGTCCCTAAGGACGGATCCTTATGTCACGGCGCCGAACTTATGCGATGGTTATGACGTCCAAGTGCTGAACTTGGCTCTGGGTGTATGGGACATATCCACTTCGCAATGGTATTGGTTTCGCTCGCTCTGGCCCCGGCTCACGGCGGCGAGATATCTATGCCGGCGCCTGCGCAAGAGCAGCCGGAAGAAGAGCAGCATCTATTCGCGGCGCCAACGGATGAAGATGGGATAGGACGTATTGCTGCGCCAGTCTTCATCAACGGCCAAGGCCCTTTCAGACTGATCCTCGATACCGGCGCGAACCAGTCGGTGATCACCCTGCGTGTTGCACAGGCCATAGGCTTAGTGCTGACACCGGAATCGCAACTCATGCTGCATGGCGTTACCGGCTCGCTGGCAGTACCCGCGGTACGCCTGGACACCCTTCAGACCGGGGACTTGATCCAACGCGATCTGAAGGTTGCTGTGCTGAACAGCGTCATGGGAGGCGCCGATGGCATTCTCGGCACCCAAGGTTTCGAGAATGTGCGAGTGACGGTGGAGTTCACGAAGGATCGAATCACGATCGCTCGCTCCAAGGGACAGCGGGCCCGTAGCAACGAAGGCACGATGCGCGCGAAGCTCCGATTCGGTAGGCTGCTGGTAGTGGACGGCTATGTCGGCACGATTCAAATCAAAGCGGTTATCGACACCGGGGCAGAGATGACGCTAGGCAATCTGGCGTTACGCGATGCGCTCTTGCAGCGGCGAAAACAACCGCACGGCCCAGACGATGCCCGTGTGGTCGGATTGGATGAAACTTCGCAAACGGGGCGTTACTTGCGTACGCCGATGATCCGCTTGGGCGAGGCTGAGATCGAGCACCTGCCAATCATTTATGGCGATATCCACGTCTTCAAGTTGTGGGGGCTGCAAGAGGAGCCAGCCTTGTTGGTCGGCATGGATATCCTCGGTTCGCTCGAAAAGCTCGTCATCGACTATCGTCGTGAAGAAATCCAGTTTCGGAACCGATTCCGCTTGAAGTAGCTTATGCAGTGCGCACACAGCGCTGCGTAGAATCGGCAAACTGGAGGATTCATGAAAACTCGGCGTGATTTTCTCATCGGCGGCTCGCTGGTGGCTGGATCGGCACTGCTCGGCTCGCTGCCGGCCTGGCCGGCAAAGGCCGCGGCTGCCGATTCGCGAGCGATGCGCACGAGAGTCATCCCGGTCAGTGGCGAAACCGTTCCTGTGATAGGTATGGGCACCTCCGGTAGTTTCGAGGTGCCGAATGGCGGAGCCGAATACCGCGCGTTGCAGGAGGTGCTCAAACGTTTCTTCGCTGGAGGTGGCACGCTGATCGATACCGCTCCGACCTACAGTAATGCGGAAGACAACTTAGGGCCGTTGCTGGAACAACTCGGCTTGCGCAAGAAGGCCTTTCTTGCGACCAAGCTTTCTGGAGTGACGGGGCGCGAAGAGGGTCTCGCGCAATTCGAGAACACTCTGAAGCGTCTGCGCACCGACAAGGTCGAGCTCTTGCAGGTTCACAACCTTCGCGATTGGAAAACTCAGCTCGCGGTCGCTCGAGAGCTCAAGGAGAAAGGCCAAGTAAAATATGTCGGCGTGACGCACTACGTGGAGTCTGCGCAGGACGAGCTCGCCGATGTCGTCAAAGCAAGCCGCCCGGATTTTCTTCAGATCAACTATTCGGTGACGCAAAGAGGCGCCGAGCGGCGTGTATTCCCGCTGGCCAAAGATCTGGGCGTCGCCGTTCTGACGAATCGCAACTTCGACGATGGAGCGTTGTTCAACCGAGTCAAAGGTAAACAGCTGCCGGGCTGGGCTGCTGAAGCGCAGATCACATCTTGGGCGCAGATGTTCCTGAAGTTCGCGCTCAGCGATGAAGCCGTCACGGCGGTGATTCCCGCCACCGGCAAGCCCGATAGGCAAAGCGACAACCTGAAGGCCGGTCTGGGTCCACTGCTCACGCCGGCTCAGAAATCCGAATTGATCGCCCTTGTGGGTTGAGGTCGACGGACACACCCTCTAGCGCGCTGCCGGATATTTTCTTATTCGAGTGCTGCAACGACAGCCCGTGGCAGAGAAGGCGGGCAAGATGGTCGCGCGATCCTCTCGAGCGCGTATTACGGACTACAGCGCATTGTTCTCGACAGATGCAGATTGGTGCTTCTTGCCGGCTGGTCCTGTTTACGATTCTTGGCACAAATTCTGCGCACATAACAAGGCTGGCATCGAAGGATAAACAATCGTGTGCACCGCGAGTGTGCCGCCTCGTGTATGGTCGCGGGCTGAAGAAGCAGCCAGGGCGCGACCTCAAATCGCCGCGCTGGCCGGGCGACGGCGCTTCGCTTAAAAAGAAGCCTCCAGGAGCAGCATAATGAAATTTGATCGACGACTTATCGGGAGAAGATGTTGGGTCGGCGGAACACGTTGGGTCAGGGGAAAACATTCGTCTATGAAAGAGGTTATGAACGTCGCACTGTTGTTCGGCTGCGCGATGCTCACTGCCGGCCCGCTCGCATCGGCCGAAGAACCGCTGTATGGGAATCTCGATAAGAGTTTCGAGGAACGCGCCGCGGATCTCGTTTCGCGCATGACGCTCGAAGAGAAGGTTTCGCAGATGATGAACGATGCGCCCGCCATCCCAAGGCTCGGCGTGCCGAAGTACGAATGGTGGAATGAGGCTCTGCATGGGGTCGCGCGAGCCGGTTCGGCCACGGTATTTCCGCAAGCGATCGGGCTCGCTGCGACATTCGACACGGATCTCATGAACGAGATCGCCACGGTGATCAGCGATGAAGGCCGTGCGAAGCATCACGAATTCGCCGGCCGCAATCAGCGCAACCGCTACCAGGGCCTGACGTTCTGGTCACCCAACATCAACATTTTCCGCGATCCTCGCTGGGGCCGCGGTCAAGAGACTTACGGCGAAGATCCTTATCTCACGGCCCGCATGGGTGTGGAATTCGTCAAAGGCTTGCAAGGCAACGACCCGCACTACCGCAAACTGGATGCCACCGCGAAGCATTACGCCGTGCACAGCGGACCGGAAGCGGATCGACATCGATTCGATGTGCACCCGAGCGAGCGCGATCTGTGGGAAACCTATTTGCCTGCATTCCAAGCTTTGGTGCAGGAAGCGAACGTGAAATCCGTGATGGGTGCCTACAATCGCGTCTACGGCGCTTCGGCTTCCGCGAGCGAATTTTTGCTCGAAGATGTTTTGCGCGAGAAATGGGGCTTCGATGGCTACGTGGTCTCCGATTGCGATTCGATCGAAGATGTTTTCAAGTATCACAAGATCGTCGAAACGCCGGAGCAGGCGGCGGCACTTGGCGTAAAGAATGGCACCGAGCTCAACTGCGGCAGAACGTATACGGCGCTCGTGAATGCCGTGAAGCAGGGCTTGATTGCCGAGGCAGAGATCGACGCGTCACTGACGAATTTGATGAAGACGCGTTTCGAGCTAGGCATGTTCGATCCGCCGGAACGCGTTCGTTGGGCCAACATTCCATACTCGGTGAATCAGTCCGCCGAGCACGATTGGATGGCGCGCCAGGCCGCTCAATCTTCGATGGTCTTACTCAAGAACAGCGGTGTGCTGCCCTTGTCGAAGGACATCGGTACGGTCGCAGTCGTCGGCCCAACGGCTGACGAGGTGATGTCGCTCCTGGGTAATTACTATGGAACACCTGCGGCGCCGGTCACGATTCTGCAAGGCATTCGCGAGGCAGTCGGCAAGAATACGAAGGTGTTGTACTCGCGGGGTGCCGATCTCGTCGAAGGACGCGAAGAGCCACGCGCGGCGCCAGCAATCGAGCCTGCGTATCTGCGACCTGCTGCTGGATCCAGCGAACAAGGACTAAAGGGCGAGTACTTCAGCACTCGCGACCTGTCGGGCAAGGCTGCGATGACACGCGTGGATCAACGCATTGCATTTCGTTGGGATCGCGGCGGACCCATCGATGATTTGATCGCGCGCGGCGAGTTTCCCGTCGATGCGATCGGCAGCGACAACTTCAGCGTGCGTTGGAGCGGACAATTGGTGCCGCCGGTCTCGGGACGCTATGAGCTTTCCGTGGGCGCGAACGACGGCTTTCGTCTGTTCGTTAACGGACGGCAGGTCATAGAAAGCTGGGAGCTCAATCCGCGAGTGTCGAGCAAGAGCGCATTCGTCAATCTCGAAGCGGGCAAGCCCGTCGATTTGCGACTCGAATACTTCGAGGATATTCGCGATGCGGAAGTGCGCCTTGGATGGCGATTGCCCGGCGCGAAGCCGCCGTTGGACGAAGCGATCGAAGCAGCGCGAGCTGCGGATGTCATCGTCTTCGTCGGGGGTCTGACGGGTGATGTGGAAGGCGAGGAGATGAAGGTCAACTATCCAGGCTTTGCCGGCGGAGATCGAACCGATCTGCGCTTGCCCGGATCGCAGCGCAAACTGTTAGAGGCAATGCATAAGACAGGCAAACCTGTCGTGCTCGTGCTCACTGCCGGCTCGGCAATCGCAGTGGATTGGGCCAAGGAAAACCTGCCTGCGATTCTCGTTGCCTGGTATCCGGGTCAGCGCGGCGGCAATGCCGTCGCAGACGTATTGTTCGGCAATGTCAATCCCGCTGGACGCTTGCCTGTGACCTTCTACAAAGCAAAAGAGAAGTTGCCGGCGTTCGATGACTACTCGATGGAGAACCGCACGTATCGTTACTTCAAGGGCGAGCCTCTGTACCCGTTCGGACATGGCCTGTCGTACACGCAGTTCGAGTACTCGGATTTGAAACTCAATCGTTCACAAGCCAATGCGAAGGATTCGGTGACTGCCAGCGTTCGCGTGAAGAACATCGGCTCGCGCACGGGCGATGAGGTCGTGCAGTTATATGTCCGCAGCGTCGATGCGAAACAAATTCGCTCGCTGAAAGAATTGCGAGGCATCGAGCGATTCTCGCTACGCCCAGGCGAATCGCGCGAGGTGTCGTTCACGCTGACGCCCGAGCGAGATATTACTTACTACGATGCCGAGCGCGATAGCTATGCAGTCGATCCCGGCACCTATGAGATCCAAGTCGGTGCTTCGAGCGCGGACATCCGTCTCAAGGCGCCGCTTACGATTTCAGCGCAGTAACTTCATACGCTCGGGACCCTCCCACGAAAGGGGAGGGTCTCGAGCATGCTGGGCTTCTCATTTTGGTCGCGGCGCCCGGATTTCTTCGTCAGGCTCACGACGACCTGCGCGAAGCAGCATCACCTCATTGACCAGACTTCCAGCGGCATTACGAACTTCTTCTTGAAACGCCACGTCGCGATCGAGCGCTTCATGACTGCTCGCGTAAGGCTCGTAATACCCGACGTACCGATCCAGGATGCTCGAGCGGCCCGCTTGGATGAGCTCCATATCGTTCAACCAATCAACGAGTGAGCGTCGCAAGGTGTCAGCACCTTCCGCATCGCCGTGCACGACGACCGCGAAAGCGCGGCCGGCGAGATGTCGCGGATAGTGCCATCCTGCAAGCTCAATTTCTTTGGCTCGCGTCGGATCTTTGCCTTGTGTGCTCGTAGGATCCGGGTTACCCCCATCGGCACACACCAATCGATCCATCATCAGCTTCAATCCGCTCGGAGCTTGATACCAGTACACCGGCGTGATGATCATGATGCCGTGAGCGGCAACCCAACGCGGATAGATGTCATTCATCCAATCGTTGGTCTGACCGAGCGCATGATTCGGATAACAGGAGCAGGGCCAATGGCACAAGGGCATCGCCGTGGAGACGCATGCCTTGCAGGGATAGATCACGCGGCCAAACTCGGAAGTCAGGGCGCTCAAGTCCAGCACGTCGACGGACACTCCTCGAGCTGCCATTGCTTCTTTCGCGAGCTGAACGAGCCGAAACGTCTTGGACATCTCACCCGGGCAGGTTTTGTCATTTCGCGATGCCGCGCAGATCAGAAGAATGCGCGGAGGTAAATTCGTATCGCGGTTCTGTGCTTGAGCAGCGGCAAGGCGCTCTCTGGCTTCCAACCATTCAATCGCAAGCTCGAACTGCGGGTCCTTGAATTCCGGTCCCGCCTTCTGCTTGCACGGACTTTTGTGAGACTCGCAATAATTACTCCAGGCGATCTCCAGCAGCCGATCTATGGTTTGCGAGTCTGCTGCGAAGGCGGGATCGTAGAAGCGTTCGCGATACCGGCGCTCGAACGTCTCTCGAGCGATAGGCCATTCACCTTGGCCTTTACGAATTTCCGGCGAGTTGCTCGGTGCGCCCATGTACCGTTCCCGGTGGTTACACCAGCTTCAAGCATCTCCAAAGAGTGGAAGTTCCTTCGTCGGACTATTTACAGACGAACGGGCGTACCGCGTTCCGCGGAATCATAGATGGCGCGCACTAGAGCCACCGCTTTGCGTGCTTCAGCGCCATCGACCTGCGGTGCTCGTTTCTCGCGAATCGCCGCGACGAAATCTTCGAACTGGCGCAAGTGTCCTTCGAATCCGATCGCCATCGGCGAACTGGCGCCCGAGCCCATTGCTGCGCTCTCTCGAGTGCTGCGAATACTTTCGTCCTCGGGTCGAGCATCGCGGAAATCCCAACGGGCGATATCGTCGTCTTCCATCGCTGCCGAACCGAGCTCGCCGCAAATTTCGACGCGCCGAGACCAGCCCGGCCAGAGTGCGGTGCTCGCCTCGATCGTGCCCAGCGCACCATTGGGAAAGCGCAGAGCGGCACACGCGGTGTCTTCGGACTCGATCTGTGTGTGAACGCAGCGTGTCGTCCACGCGAACACTTCGGCAGGCATTCCGGCGAACCATTGGAGCAAGTCGACGGCGTGAATGGCCTGATTGATCACGGCGCCGCCGCCATCCAGTGCAAGCTTGCCTTTCCAGCCCGTGTAATAGCTCGCGGCGCGATGCCATTTGACGTAGGCGCTGCACAACACGAGTCTTCCGAAGCGACCCGCTTCCAGTGCACTCTTTAGAGCGCGCGCGCCATCGCCGAAACGCGCTTGAAAGATAGATCCCACATACACGCCCTTCTGCTTTGCGGCAGCAAGGATCTCGTCGATTCCTTCGACGGTCGCATCGAGAGGTTTCTCGATCATCAGGTGTTTGCCTGCGCGAATCGCGGCGAGTGCGGGCTCGCGATGCATCGCACTGGGCGTGGTGATCGCGATGGCGTCGATTTCCGGATGTCGAACCAGTTCTTCCGAGCTGGCGGCAACGAACGGGATTTGATGCTCTTGCGCGAACTGGCGAGCGTTCTGGATTGTTCGACTGGCAACTCCCGCCAGTTTCGCACCTTCGACCGATTGAATTGCCTTTGCGTGAAAGGGCGCGATCGCACCGGTGCCTACAATGCCGAATCGGATGGGGGTCATATTAGGAAGCGGATAGCGGATAGCGGATAGGGAAGAGGAGGATGCGTGAAATGTATGGGCACTGTCGATCATCGAGGAATTGATTTCAACCGGTGCCAAAGCGAATTTTTGTGCGGCCTGGAAGGACGGAGTTGACGGTTAGCCCGCCGGTAGCGTTAGTCGCGGTTGACGGTCAAAGGACAGCTACTCCGGCTGTCAACCGTCAACTGTCAACCTGCTTTTAGCATCTGCTCGTGCTCATTGGTATGCTGATCACTTCGTCCGCGGATCTGAGAGACCTATGCAAACAGCGACCTATTCCAACCGGTTGTCACGGATCCTTATCTATTTCGCTTGCGTAGGTCTCGCTGCATGTGCAGCTCACAGCAGTAGCCGTGCCAGTGATGCTTCGATGCCGCTGGCCGCGGAGCAGACCTCGAAGGCAGGCAGTCGACTGTCTGCGCAACGGTTGGCTCGATTGGATCGAGTGTTTCAGCAGTACGTGGATGACGGACGAATCGCGGGTGGCGTTGGCTTGGTGTTGAAGGACGGTACAACGGTGTATCACCGTGCATTCGGGTGGAGCGACAAGGAAGCGGGTCGTCGCATGACGACGGACACGATCTTCCGCATCGCCTCGCAAACCAAGGCGTTCACGAGTGTCGCGGTTCTCTCGCTCCTCGAGGAAGGCAAGCTTTCGCTGAGCACACCCGTCAGCGAATTCATTCCCGAATTTTCCCAATCCCAAGTTGCGCTCGAGACTGATGGCGCGACGCAAATCGTCGCGGCGAAACGTCCGATTACGATTCGCGATCTCTTGACGCACACCTCCGGATATTCCTACGGCACGGAGGCGCGTATCGCTTCGCACTATCAGGCAAAGGGTCTTGGCCCGGCGGCCGGTCATGGTTGGTACACGGCCGACAAAGACGAACCGGTGTGCGAAACCATGGCGCGACTAGGCACATTGCCGGCAGTTGCCCAACCGGGCGAAGCCTATGTTTACGGATACAACACTGACATTCTCGGTTGCGTCGTAGAGCGCGCTTCGGGCCTCTCGCTCGATGAATTTTTTCGCGCTCGAATCATCGAGCCGCTAGGACTCGAGGACACTCGATTTTTCTTACCTAAAGGCGAGCGCGATCGGCTTGCGACCGTGTACGGCAGTGGCGCGGATGGCCGAGCAGTGCGTGCACCCGAAGGGGCGAAAGGGCAGGGGCACTACGTCGAGGGTCCGCGGCGTAATTTCTCCGGTGGCGCTGGCTTATTGTCGACGGCACGAGACTACGCAACATTTCTGGAAATGATCCGCAACGACGGAGCTCTCGGGGATAAGCGCATTCTCGCGCCTCGCACCGTGGCCCTGATGAGGACGAATCAGGTCGGGGAGTTGCATTCTCAAAATGGCCTCGGATTCGGACTCGGCTTCCAAACCGTCGAGCGTTATGGCGCGAATGGAATGGACGCGCCGGGTGCATATGGCTGGGGCGGAGCGTATGGATCCTCTTATCGCGTGGATCCCAAGTCCGGTCTGACAATGGTGCTGATGATCCAGCTCATGCCGAACTCGACCGACTTCCGAGAGAAATTCTCGACGATGGTCTATCAAGCGCTCGAGTGAGTGGGCAGCGCCGCATCACCGACCGATCGCACGAGCGCTGGAAAGAAGAAATAGAGCGTGCCGATGCGTGCGAGATAGTGAACCTGCAACGCGGCCCAGAGCCCATGATTGTTGAACGGCGTCAGCAACCACCACGCCCCAAGAAAAATCGCGAGAGAGAACAGCATCGCGTGTCGCATCTGTGCCGTGCGCGTCGCGCCGATGAAGAAGCCGTCGAGTTGAAAGGCCCATACGCCGAGCACAGGTCCGAGGGCCGCCCAAGGCAAATAGCTTCGCGCGACTGCCCGAGTTTGCTCATCGATGGTCAGCAGATCGATAAGCGTTGGACCCAAGATCGCGATGATTGCCGAGGCGAAGACGGCGAGCACCACCGCCCACAAGGTCGTGATCTTCATCGCGGCGATCAGTGCGGCACGTTGCCCGGCACCCACAGCTCGACCGACGAGCGACTCTGCGGCGAATGCGAGACCGTCGAGAAAATACGCGCTCACGGCGATGAACTGCATCAGCACGGCGTTGGCGGCCAGCGTGACATCGCCGAAAGCAGCACCTCGGGCAACGAACCAGACAAATACAAAAATCAAGGCGAGTGAACGGATCATGATGTCGCGATTGACCATGACCGTTCTCTTCAACCGCTCAACACTCAGCAAACTCGAGCGATGCCAGCGGCCGTGCAGCATCCGCGCATGTCGTATCGCAATGATTACGCCGATCGAGGCTGCCAAAATCTCGGCGATGACCGTACCAGCGGCGACGCCGCGAACGTCCCATCCGAAAACGAGCACGAACAATGCGTCCAACGCCATGTTCGTGATGTTCAGGATCAACTGCAGCACTAATCCGATATCGGTGCGGCCCAGGCCAATGAACCACCCGAGCAGTGCATAGTTGGCTAACGTGAACGGCGCGGCCCAGATGCGAATGTCGTAGTAGGACTGAGCCAATGTCTCGACGCGCTGTGTGCCGTCCAACAGCGAGAAGGCGAGCGTGCGTATCGGCCATTGAAGAAGGATCAGCGCCAAGCCAACCGCGAGCGCTATCGAGAGTGCGCGCGCAAGACTGGACACGACCTCATTAGAGTCTTTGGCACCCAACGCTTGTGCGGTGAGCCCGGTCGTGCCCATGCGCAAGAACCCAAATGCCCAGAATACGAACGTAAAAATCAGCGAGCCGACTGCAACCGCGCCGATATACGCGGGATCGGCCAATCGACCTACGACAGCCGTATCTACGACACCAATGAGCGGTGTGGAGACATTGGAGAGCACGACCGGCAGAGCGATCGCAAGTACCGTGCGGTGAGACAAAGACGCGGGTTGCGTCTCGAGGATCTTCGGCGTCCCCATCAATGTTCGGCAAGATGCCGCACGAGGTCCTGAGTGTAGAGAGGCAGATCCTTGATATTGCGCACGCAGATCGAGAGATTACGTAAGGCCCACTCATCTGTCAGGCCGATGCGATGCAACGACATGGTTTTCATGTTGCGTGCTGCTGTCGTTTCCGGGACGACACCGATGCCCACGTTGCATTCCACCAAGCGGCAGACGGCGTCGAAACTGCGCAACTGCACTCGGAGCTTCAAGCGACGGCCGATCCGATCCGCCTTGTCCGACAAGAATCGCTGTAAGGAACTGGTGCGATCCAATCCGACGAAGTCCGAATCCAGTGCTTCAGCAAACGCGAGTTGCTGCATCTTGGCCAGTGGATGCGCTTTCGCTGTGACCAGCACGAAGCGATCGACTCTAAAGGGAAATACTTCCAGGCCCGTGACATCTTCGGTCCCGGCAACGATGCCGATGTCTGCCTTACCATCGGCCACGGCAGCAACGATTTCGTCCGAAAGCCGCTCTTCGAGATCGATATTGACCTGTGGATGCGAGGCCAAGAATGCACTCAAAGGCTCGGGTAAGAACTCTGTTAGCGCGTTCGTGTTGGACATGAGGCGAATGTGTCCCTTCAGTCCATCGGCGTACTCGCTCAACTCGCCACGCATGCGCTCGGCTTGCTGCAACATCAAGCGCGCATGATGTACGAGCGTCATGCCTGCCGGCGTGGGATGAACGCCCTGCCGCTCGCGATTCAAAAGCGGCGTCCCAAGCTCGATCTCCATGTTGCGGATTCGCGTGCTCGCCGCCGCCACCGCCAAATGCATACGCTCCGCGCCAGCCGTGATGCTGCCGGCTTCGACGACGTTCAGGAACAGTTTTAGATCGACTAGGTCGAAGCGCATTTTCTTTGGCCAGAGAAACGGAATGCCTTATTCAGGCCCGAAGTGTACGGCACGTCGCGTCTAGTTTGCGCGAGCAGACGCGGTCCACGGTCCGCACCGCTTGGGTGTTCCCGTTGGTCTCGGTCCGCGGCCAGAAGGTGCATTGCACCGCCCGGAAAGATGGCATGGACGCTCAGAAGGCGGGTCCCTCGTGTCCTTCTCTCTCTGGCCGCAGACCGAGACCAACGGGAACACCCAAGGCGGTGCAGACCGCGGACCTTCTCGTCCTTCTTCACATCTCCACTCTCACCCCCATCACCGCCGACCTTCCCGGGAGTGGAGCGATCTCCTTGAGTGGTGAAGTGTGTCGGCGGGCTTCTTCATCGAGAAGATTCGAGCCGCGCAGGAATATCAGCATCGTGGCTCTATCGAACGCGATCCGATAGCTCACGTCGGCATCCAGCATCGTGTAACCGTCGGTCGCGCGTTCGTTGCTGGCGATGCGGTTCTGATCGTCATGGAAGTAGGTTTCGACGCCCACATGCAGCGGGCCGCTTTCGTAATGGAGCTCCACACCGTAACGCCAAGGGGGTATTTGCGGCAGATCGCTTCCCTCTTTCAAACGCCCGCGAACGTAGTCACTTGCCAGACGCATTTCGAAGTGATTAGTGCCGTGTTCGTAGAGGGGAATCGTGATCTCGCCTTCGAACCCGTAGAACTCAGCGTCGGCTTGCGTATGCTCGAAGAGGGGCAGCTCATCGATCACCTCCCCAGTATCTGCGGCATAGATATAGTCGATGAAGTCGTTATAGAACGCACTAACCGACCAGTGCACGCCGGCATCCGCATGCCGATGCAGCGTCAAATCCATCGTGCTCGCGGTTTCCTTGTTCAGGCTCGCATCGCCGATTTCGAAGCGACCGATAGCAAGGTGTCCACCGTTTGCATAGAGCTCCGCGCTTTGCGGGTGTCGCTGCGAGCGAGTGAGATTGAGAGCGGCCGAATAGCTTTCCGCAAAATCCCACACCGTTCCAGCCGACACGCTGACGGCAGTTTCATCGTAATCGGAGGCGATGAGGACGGAGTCGGCTTGAATCGTTTGCTTCTCGCCACGCGCACCCAGCTCGACGACGAAGTCGCCGATCTCGCGTTTTTCGAAGAGGAAAAGCGCGAGTTGCTCAGTGCGGGCCGGCGGTACGAAGGCTTCTGCGCCCTCCGCCGAGAAGTCGATCTCCACATATTGCACGCCGAGCGTTCCCCGCCAGTGTGCGAGTTCCGCATGATCGAGGTTGATGCGCACATCGAGGCCTTGCTGTTCGAATCGCGTCCCGACCTCATCGCCTTCTAGCTCACGGTGCTCATAGTCGTTATACGAACCGCGCACCCGCACACGTTCGAACCCCGCGACTGCAAGTGCTCGCTCCGCCTTCAGATCGTAACGATCTTGTCTCATGTCGATGCTTACACCTGCGTGATCGTGTTCCTCTTCCTCGTCATGCTCGGACTCCCCTTCGGCCGCGTGTTCTTCGTGAGCCGCCGGGATTCCATACTGGGTGTCATAGCGGCTCAAGGACAGTCCGACGAACCCATCCGCGCTGCCGCGACTCAAGCCGACTGCGCCGCCCTGTGTTTCGCTCGCGGAGTTGTCCAAGACATCCTGCGCGAATTGCTCATCGGGTTCAGACGTCAGGTGTTCTGCGCGTTCAGCAGCAGAGAACGCATAACCGGGAATCTCTAGATCATTGGTCTTGCGAGTAAAGCCATCCACGTGCAGGCGCACTGATTGACCGCCTAGGTCGAGTCGCCCGACCGCGGTGCGCTCATCGGAGCCCGAGTCACCGCGCAATTCGAATGCGGTACGATCGGCTGAGTCGGAGAACTCGGTCGGAATGCGTCCATCCAGGACGTTGACGACTCCGCCGACGGCGCCACTGCCGAACAGCAATGTCGCAGGTCCGCGGAGGATTTCGATCTGATCGGCCAAAACCGATTCGATCGCGACGGCGTGATCTTGGCTGAGACTCGACACATCGAGCGCGCTCACGCCATCTTGAAGCATGAGAACGCGATCGCCCGCCAAGCCGCGAATCACCGGACGGCTGGCAGTCGGACCGAAGTAAGTGGCGTTGACGCCGAGTTGGGTGGCAATCGTCTCGCCGATGCTACCGGCGATCTTTCTTCTCAAATCGTCTCCACTCAGCACCATCGCGGGCTGCGCAATCTCGAGTGCGCTTTCGCGCAACGCGCTGGAAGTGACGATGATTTCCTCGGGCCGAGTCTCTTGTGCCGATAGAGGCGAGCCAACTGTCATCGCCGTGCCGGCGATGAGCATGATTGAAGTGCAACGCATGATCGTAATTATCCTGAAACGATGAACGACGCTGCGCGGGCGCAGCGACAGATCGCCGAAGGGATGACCCTTAGGCGAGCGGATCGATCAAGGCGTCAGGAGACGGGCGGGGCGCGAGGCTGAGCTGCGCGCTCGGGTGCGCACGAACGAATTGCCGGCGCGATGCAGGCGCGAAGATCTTGCGCCTGCGACTGGAAGGGCACCGCGTGCGAGTGACGGGGCGCATCGGCGAGTGTGCCCAAATGCAAGCAGTAGCCGCACGAGAGCTGATGCGTGGGAGCCGTCGATCCGTCGTGCGCGTGGCTGGCATGCGCAATCGAATTCAGGCCAAAGCCGAGCACGAAGGCGAGGAGTGCAACTCGTAGCCATTGCGTCGGATTGCGGGCAAGCCTGAACAGATGCATGGACGGAAGGCTAGCCTGTTGGGGGCAGCTTGGGAAGGCTCAAGCCAAGCCTGAGGCGGAGTCCTATGGTCTGCAAGTCCGTGGCCGCAGGCCAGAGAAGCCCCTTTTGCTGTGGACTACGGACTGTAGACTGCGGACTTTCCACTCCGGCTGGCCACTGCGTGGCCGTTCCGCCATAATCCCGCCATTGCACTCATCGGCCAAATGCGAGTCTTGAAGAAGCCATTGCCCTCCCTCCGCAGCATTGTCAAATCGCTGCTGTCGCACTAAGTGAAGATCTCCGGCGACAATTTTTCAGCCAGCCTTACGCGACAACTCGGACGCCTTTATTTGGTATCCGGGGATGAGCCTCTGCTGGTGAACGAAGCGGCGGATGCGATTCGCGCGAAGGCGCGTGCGGAAGGATTCACGGAACGCGAGCTGCACGTCATCGAACGTGGTTTCGACTGGCAGGCACTCGTTGCCGACAGTCGTTCAATGTCGCTCTTCGCCCAACGCAAGATCGTCGAGATTCGCATGTCCAATCCGGCTCCTGGCGAGCAGGGTGGCAACGCTCTCGTCGAGCTTGCGGCCGATCCTTCTCCAGACACGCTCATTCTGATCATCACCGGCAAGCTCGACGGCCGCACGATGAATTCGCGCTGGGTTAGCGCCATAGATAAACACGGCATCGTCGTGCAGATCTGGCCTCTGGACTTGGCGCGATTGCCGGGATGGATACGTGAGCGCCTGGCGCGGCACAAGCTGCAGGCGGATGCTCCGGCAGCGGCCCTGTTGGCCGAACGTGTCGAGGGAAATCTGTTGGCTGCGCATCAAGAGATCGAAAAGCTTGCTTTGTTGCTGCCTCCCGGCAACTTGAGCGCAGAGACCATCACGGAGGCGGTAGCTGATAGTGCACGCTTCGATGTACTACAGCTCGGTGAAGCTGCGATGAGAGGGCAAAGCGCTCGCGCGCTGCGCATTCTCGAATGTTTGAGAGGCGAGGGCGCAGAGCCGACGCTGGTACTCTGGGCGCTCAACAAAGATCTACAGTGGATGGCCCGAGCTCAGTCGATCATGAACTCCGGACAAAGTGCGGATGCCGCAATGAATGCGCTATACGTATGGCGTCCCCGCCAGGCGGCGATGAAACAAGCATTGCATCGCCTTACGCCTGCGGCGCTCAAAGGTCTATTGCTTGATGCCGAGCGCGTGGATCGAACGATCAAAGGTGTGATACGCAGCAATCCATGGATCGAGTTCGAAGGCCTAGTAGCGCGGCTCTCGGGTGCGGCATTAGGAAGAGCAGCGTGAGAAGACATCGATCGTGTGGTGTGCAACACGCGGCTGAGATCACGTCTTTCGCGGCCTCGATCGCACGCCGCAAGCCGCATGCCTCGCCGCCTTCCTTCGTTCACCGTCCGCCGTCCGCCGTCCGCCACTCACCCTCTTCATGAACCCCATCGGCATTTTTGGCGGCACCTTCGATCCTATTCACTTCGGACACCTGCGTACGGCGTTCGAATTGCTGCAGGCGCTGCGCTTGAGCGAAATGCGGTTCATGCCTGCCGGCAATCCGCCACATCGTGAAATAACGGTGGCAGAACCGGAAGAGCGGCTCGCGATGGTGCAGGCGGCCACACAGGGGCAGCCAGGATTCACCGTCGATGATCGCGAGATTCGCCGTGAAGGACTATCGTATTCCGTCGACACGATGCGCACGTTGCGAGCCGATTTCCCGGATCGCTCGCTGTGTTTGGTCGTCGGCATGGATGCATTTTTGGGCTTGCCGAAATGGCATCAATGGCGGGAATTGCTGGAACTGGCGCACTTGGTTGTCGCACATCGCCCGGGGTGGCGAGCACCGAGCATGGGACCTCTCGGCGAGTTACTGGTGGATCGCGGCACCGGGCGCATCGGCGATTTGCATGAATCGCGTGCGGGTTGCATTTACATCCATGCGGTTACGCAATTGGAGATTTCCTCCACGGAGTTGCGCAAAATGATTGCTGCCGGAAGGGATCCGCGATATCTGATGCCCGATGCCGTACGTGCCATCATCGAGCAAACCGGTTGCTACCGACGCTCATCGTGAAATGGGAACCCTGCATCCCGCTCGGATATTTCTAGCAGAAAGTGCCTCCTCGTTACTCCTTCTTGATCGTCCTTCTTCAACTTCTGACGCAAGCCGTCCCCACCTGAGGTAAGCATGCCCGTCAAACGTGCAAAGACTTCCAAACGTCCGAATTCGTCCTCCAAAGCGACACCCGCGAAAAAGAGCGTGCGCAAGGTCGCAAAGACCGCACGCCCTGCTGCAAAGAAGGCGACGAAGAAAGTGATCGCGGCGCCCAAGGCCAGCTCCAAATCGGCTGGCGGGGTGATGAAAGTCGTTGAGAACGCCCTCGATGACATGAAGGCCGTAAACGTCAAAGTCTTGGACGTTCACAAGCTGACGGATATTACCGACACCATGATCATTGCGACCGGGAACTCGGATCGACACGTGCGCTCGATCGCCGATCGCGTCGTCGAGTTCGCAAAGAAGGCGGGCTTCCGTCCGATGGGCGTCGAGGGCGAGCGAGATGGGGAATGGGTGCTCGTAGATCTTCAAGACGTCATCGTGCACATCATGTTGCCCAGAGTGCGCGAGTTCTATCGTCTCGAGAATCTCTGGGATGTGAGTGCCGCGAGACGCGAAGCTGTGGCGGCGTCAGGTTGAAAGGCCGCGTTGACCGTTGACGAGTGACAGTTGACGGTCAGAGCAGCGATTCGTCATGCGCCTGATTCTTCTCGCGGCCGGTACGCGTCTTCCAAGCTGGATCAACGAAGGGTATGAAGAGTACGCCGGACGCCTGACAGGCGAGTACCGGCTGGAATTGAAAGAGATACCAATCGCGCAAAGAAGCGGGTCGGATATCAAACAAGCGCTCGGCAAGGAACGCGACAAGATGCTGGCTGCACTTCCTACGAATGCCTATGTGGTAGCGTTGCAGGTGACCGGCAAGATGCTCTCCAGCGAACAGCTCGCAGAATTCTTGGCTGCGCGTGCGCAAGAAGGCCGCGATGTAGCGTTTTGTATCGGGGGTCCTGATGGGCTCGCGCCAGAAGTCGACGCGCGGGCGCATTTCCGCTGGTCTTTATCTGCGCTCACTCTGCCGCACGCGCTGGCGAGAGTATTGGTTGCAGAGACGCTTTACCGCGCCGTGTCGATCATCAAGCGCCATCCGTATCACAGGGCGTAGCCCTGCAGAACTGCGCTTGCGGCCTGCAAAGGCAAAAAAACGCGGAGCAGACGTTCAAACCTTCATCCTCGCTAGTTCCGCCAGAGCAGAAGAAGCGCTTGGGAAACGTTCGTTCGGCTCTTTCGCGAGCAGCCCATCGACTAGCCGTTGAAAACGGCTGAGCTCACTCGGAAGGATCGGAATCGGATCGTTGCGATGAGACTGAATGATGCCGATGACTGTGCTGCCACGGAAGGGTCGCTGTCCGGTGAGCATCTCGTAGAACATCACGCCTAGACTGTATAAGTCGCTGCGTTGATCGACGGGCGCACCTTCGGCTTGTTCAGGACTGATGTAGTAAGGCGAGCCTCTGACTTCTCCTGCCATCGTCAGATGAGTAGCGCCGTCCACGCGCTTGGCTAGTCCGAAGTCGATCAACACGATACGTCCATCCGGACGCATCATTACGTTCGCGGGTTTCAAATCGCGATGGCATAGACCGGCGGTGTGAACGACGACGAGCGCGCCGGCGATCTGCACGAAAATATCTACGCTATCCCTCACCGTCATCAAGTTTCGAATCCGCAGTTCCAAACTGCCGCTCGGAAAGTATTCGGTGACGATGTAGCGGAAGTCCTCACCATGTCCCCAGTCGTACACATCTACGATCGAAGGATGTTTGATTCGCATCAGTAACTCGCGCTCTCGTTCGAACCGCTCTTCTTCTCCCGCATCGGCGGTGGATAGCGGACCGGTACGCAGCACCTTCACGGCGACGTTGTGACCCAACTCCAACGATTGCGCGACGTGAATCTCCGACTTCGGCGATCGCGCGATGGTGTGAAGGAATCGATAGCCCTCGATCGCCGGGAAGGGCGATGGCCGGCGGGTCAATCCGCTTGTGGTTCTTTTTTCGTCGCCGCGCATCGTCTTCAGACGCTTCAGTGCTTGAGCCTAGTCCCTAGGACTTTTGGGTGCCGTCATCGGTGATCGGTGGATTCCGATCGGCTTTGATCCATTCGCTGACGAAAGTTAATCCGCCAAGCGATCCGATTGCATGGACTATGTCACGAATATGCCGACATCATTGGATCATGTATCGCGAGCAGCAATTCTTTGCTGCAAGTTAGCTATGATACGCAGGTCAACGCCAAGCAAGTGTCAATCGCAGCACAGATTTGCAGTGCTTCGTGACATTCGGCGGCGTGATGCCGGGGGGGCGATCAATCGTGGAGTCGAAGTATTCGATCGACACTAGCGACAGGCTAGTGCGGTTGCAGGTCTTTGGCGAGTTACGCGCCGAGGGGCTGATCAAGCTGATGGCACGTATCGCGGCCGATCCGCATCATCGAGCCGATATGGGCGCGATCGCGGATCTTCGTGAAGCGTATGGTGACTGGGACTATTCCGAGATCCAGCGTCTGCGCGATTATGTGGCGCGGCTGGCAGCGGCCGAACAATGTCCGCAACCCTGCCGGTGGGCAGCGGTCGTAAGCCCAGGGACGCTCGTCGCGGCAGCGCGCGTATTGATCGTGATCAGCGAACCGGTGGCCGAACGTATCCGCATGCAGCTCTTCGAGGACGGACAAGCAGCGCTGAAGTGGGTGAGCGCCGCGCGTGCCTTGGAGCAGCGAGCCGGGGCGCCTTTGATTGTCTAAAGGCTTGCACAGGCGCAGTTCAGGCCGAGTTAAGCGCTCGGCAGCCAGAATACGCGTCTTCTGCGACCGTCAAACGCCAACAGTCAACCGTCGACCCCGAAACAAAGCGCCATCGGAGTTCGGGTGCCTATTTCCTCCTGATTTCGCCAAACCGGACAATTCATTCATGGCGCGGGGGCCTGTATGCTTCGCGCCATGCAAAGTTCCTCCAAGCCGTTGATCTACCTAGCTTCCGCATCCCCCCGCCGCAGCGCTCTGCTGTCCCAGGTGGGCGTCGCTCACGCGGTTCAGCCGGTGGACATCGATGAAGGGGTGAGACCCGGTGAATCCCCCGACGCTTACGTCTGCCGCCTGGCCGCAGAAAAGGCGGCAACACTCTGGGAGCGTCTAGCCCCGCAGCAGCGCTTGCCGGTTCTTGCCGCAGACACCTCAGTAGCCGTGGATGATGAAATTTTGGGCAAGCCCACGGATGAGAACGACGAGATACGGATGTTGCGTCGCCTTTCGGGCCGAGCGCATCGCGTGTACACGGCTATCGCGCTGAAGCATGCGCACGGGTGTCCCGCGAAGCTGAATGTCAGCGAAGTTCTCTTTCGCACGCTTACCGATGCGGAGATTCGTGATTACTGGCGCACCGGTGAGCCGGCAGACAAGGCAGGCGGGTACGCCGTACAAGGCCTAGCAGCACTTTTCATCGAGCGTATCTCAGGCAGCTTTTCAGGAATCATGGGACTACCGCTGTTTGAAACCGGCGAGCTCCTCCGAACTATCGGCTGGAAACTGCACAGTCAGGTTGCGCGATGACGGCCGAGATCCTGGTGAACGTCAGCCCGCGCGAAGTCCGAGCGGCACTCGTGGAGAACGGCGCACTACAAGAGATCTTTCTAGAACGCGCGAATCGCCGTGGTCTGATCAGCAATATCTACAAAGGCCGGGTCTGTCGAGTGTTGCCAGGGATGCAAGCAGCGTTCGTGGATATCGGTTTGGAGCGGACGGCGTTCTTGCATGCTTCCGACATCGTGCATCCTGCAGTCGGCGAAAATGGTCAGCCCGATCAGCCGGTCGATGAAGGCCGTGCAGCCGATATTCAGTCGTTGGTCACCGAAGGCGGTGAGATCCTCGTGCAAGTGCTCAAGGATCCTTTAGGAACCAAAGGCGCGCGCCTGACGACGTTCATTACATTGCCTTCGAGGTATTTGGTCTATATGCCCAAAGGTAAGGGCATCGGCATCTCCGCCCGCATCGAAGATGAGGGGGAGCGTCACCGTCTGCGTGAGGCCGCCGCAATGTTCGTGCGTGCCGAAGAGCCTGGTGGTTACATCGTACGCACCGCGGCTGAGGGAGCCTCCGCTGACGCGTTACGAGCCGACATGATGTTTTTGCAAAAGCTCTGGACCGTACTTGGCCAGAAGGCGGCGAGCACCCGACCGGGCAATCTCGTGCACGAAGATCTTGCATTGCCGGTGCGCGTGCTGCGCGATGTGGTCTCCAGCGGCGTCGACCGAGTCAATGTCGATCACGCCGAAACCTTCCAACGAATGAAGGACTTCGCACACACCTTCATGCCGGATTTGGCAGATCGCATCGAGCTATATGGCGGCGAGCGGCCGATCTTCGATTTGTACGCCGTGGAAGAAGAGATTCAGAAATCGCTGGACCGCAAAGTACCGCTCAAATCCGGCGGCTACTTGATTCTGGATCAAACTGAATCGATGACGACGATCGATGTGAATACTGGTGCGTATGTCGGCCATCGCACGCTCGAGGAGACCATCTTCCGTACCAATCTCGAGGCTGCCGTGGCCATTGCTCGACAGTTGCGGCTGCGTAACCTCGGCGGAATCATCATCATCGATTTCATCGACATGGAAGAGGAGGAACATCGCAAACAGGTGCTGCAAGCGCTCGAGAAGGCGCTGGCTTGCGATCACGCGAAGAACCACATTTCCTCGGTATCCCCGTTGGGGCTGGTCGAGATGACTCGTAAGCGCACGCGAGAAAGTTTGGAACACATGCTGTGCGGTGCGTGTCCTACTTGCGAAGGCCGCGGATTCGTCAAGACTACCGAAACCGTGTGCTACGAGATCTTCCGAGAGATTCTGCGGCAATCGCGCCAATTCGAGTTCCAAGAGCTGATGGTGCTTGCACATCAAGACGTCATCGAGAAGCTGCTGGACGAGGAATCCGCTGCGCTTGCCGAGCTCGAGGTACATACCGGAAAGCCGATCAGGCTGCAGACCGAGGCCTTGTATCAACAGGATCAATACGACGTCGTATTGATGTAAAGCTCCCGTTATGAGGGCGATAGCGAAACCGAAATGGCCGATGTGTGAACGTACTGCAAGTGACCGTCATGTTTGATGCTTGATACGCGATAACGAAGTGGTTTCCTCTCCCAATCAATACGAACCCGCGAAGGCGAGGCGCAGCCGATGGCGCCGCGTCGCGGAGTGGATGCTGATAGGCATCGGCACGCTGTTGCTGTTGATCGGAGTGCTGTTCGGATTGTTTGGCATCGTCGTCGGCCGAGTCCCGGAATACCGCGTTCAGGTGCAAGACTGGTTAGGCGATCGCACCGGCTTAGTGGTTGAGTTTCGCGAACTGAGCGCGCGCCTGCGTTTATACGGTCCGGAGCTAGTGTTTCACGATGCTGTGGTGCGCACGCCGGATCGCTTGCAGGTTCTCGCGACCTCAAAGCGAGGCAGCGTCGGATTCGATCTGTGGAGCTCCTTGCGTAACGGTCAACTGAGCGCGGGCAGATTCACGCTGAGCTCTCCTCAGATCAGTTTGCTGCGCACGCGTCAGGGACGCATTCGACTACTCGGGCAGAGCGCGTTGGAACAGCGCGCTAGTGACCAGCCGATCGCAGTCGAGCACCTTCCAACCGGCCGCTTCGAAGTAGACAACGCGGTGGTGACTTTTCGCGATGAGTTCACCGGCCGCGGACCTTGGTCGATGTCGGGTGTCAGTTTCGATTTGACGCGCGACACTCAGGCTTTGCAGTTGAGCGGCGAGGCGTCTCTGCCGCAAGGTCTGGGTGAAGGACTAAGGTTCTCTGCCAAGATAGAGGGCGGTTTGCAGAATCCCGACGCCGTCGTGTCCACCTTCACCGTGGCAGGTGAGCAATTGGATCTCGCGGGTTGGGCCGATGTGTTTCCGGATGAATGGCCTGCGCCGGAGATCGGTCGTGGATCGCTGCAGTTAAGCGGCACAGTGCGCGGACCGAGGCTCACTCAGTTCTCAGCCAATGTGGATTTTAGAAGGCTCTCCACTGAGTTGCCGCTGTGGTCGATTCCGCTGCCAATTGCCGAACCGATGCCGGTCAACGATCCGGATGCGCAGGCAAGCACCGCCGCGGTAGTCGATCAAGCAGCGCCCGAGCCCCCTGCGCCTGTTCCACCTCAGACACCCGAGATGGTCAGTTACGAACGAGTCGCGTTCCTGGCGCGTGCGAACCGCAGAGAAGATACCTGGCACGTCGCAGTGTCCGACTTGGATATCTCGCGAGCCAATGCTCCTTGGCGCTCCGAGAACATAGCAGTCGATTGGACACACACTCCCGAAGGTGGACAGGCTCACATCAAAGCAGACCGGGTTGTGCTGCAAAACCTGTGGCCGCTACTTGCCTATATGCCCGAGAGCGAGAATCTCGCGCGGCTGCGCGCACTCCGCGCAAGTGGGACGATTCGCTCGCTGACCGCGGAGATCGACAAACCAGCTGATGCACCGCTCACTTATTCGGCCAACGCAGACGTGGACGATCTCGGATTCGCGCCGGTCGACAGGGCGCCTGGCCTGCGAGGCATCAGTGGATCGTTTCGTGCCGATCACGCGGGCGGTGAAATGCAGCTTGCCTCGGACGAGGTGGAATTCGAACTTCCGCGAATGTTTCGCAATGTGCTCGTTGCGAAGTCAGCCGAAGGCATCCTGCAATGGGAGGTTGCGGACGACGTGACTGTCATGCGTAGCGATGAGCTGCGCGTGAGCACTGCCGATGGCAATGCTAAGGCAAGCCTGGAAGCTAGGATTCCGCGCGATGGCAGCTCACCCTGGCTGCGGTTGAGTGCTACGGGCGAGAACCTGAATGTTTCGGCCACCGGTAAATACACTCCGGGTCACAAGCTCAGCTCGAAAACGTTGGACTGGTTCGATCATGCATTCGGCGGTGGGCTCATTCGAACCGCGCAGTTCGATATCGAGGGTCCGACCAGAGCATTTCCGTTCCGCGACGGTGAAGGCACGTTTAGCGCGAAGGCCGTGGTCGAAGACGCGACGCTCACCTTCCATAGAGAATGGATTCCGGCGACGAATATTGCAGCTGAGGTCACATTCAAGAATCAAAGCATGATCGCGCGCGCGAGCGCGATGCAACTAGGCGGCTTGGTCACGCAGAATGCGGTGGCCGAAATTGCTGATTTCAAAGAAAGCGAGTTGCGACTTTCCGCGAGAACCTCCGGGGACTTGCACAATGCGCTGCAGTTTCTGAAAGAAAGTCCGTTGGGTCCCGCGTTGGGGCCGCAATTCGCGCGCATCGAAGGTGACGGCGGATTGATGGCTGATGTGAAACTGTTCCTGCCGATCAAGCGAATGGAAGAGCGCGACGTAACGGTTACGGCTCACATCGCGAATGCCACCGTTTCCCATCAGGATGTGGACGCGCCGATACGAGCGCTGCAAGGAACCTTCAAGATACGGAACACTTTGATCGCCGCCGCCGACCTAAAGGGTCGATGGTTGTCCGGCCCGTTGAATGTAGCCGTGCGTTCCGAGAGTCGGACATCCGCTCTCTTGATGGCTAACGGGCGCACGGACGCGGCTCGATTCCAGTCATTGGTCGGATTGCCCGCTACGATTCAGATGAGTGGCGCGACCAATTGGGAGATGACGGCGCCGCTGTACGCGAAAGAGAATGCAGCGCGCCCTCGCAGCGCGCGTTTGACCGCTGATCTTTTCGACATGTCTGTGGCTTTGCCGGAACCCTTGGGTAAACAACCTGGAGAGCCACGCACATTGGAGATCGAGGCGACGCTGGAAAGATCTGATCGGCTGCTCGCGCGCGCCTCGCTCGGCGATGTGCGTGCGTTGATCAATTTCAAGCGCGTACTCGGCGAGTGGCAGATGGATCGAGGGGGAGTGCGGGCCGATGCAATGGCCGCATCGCTTCCTTCGCATCGTGGCTTGCGATTCGAAGGCAAATTGGATCGCTTCGTTCTCGATGATTGGCTTGCGCTGAAGGGCTCCGGATCGGGCAAGCCTTTGAGCCGGTATTTGCAGGCTGCAAACGTGCGCATCGGTACGTTCGAACTATTCGGTTATGGTTGGACGGATGTCAGGGGGATTCTGCAGGCAAGCCCTTCGGGCTGGCGCGTGGACGTCAGCGGACCAGAAGCGGCGGGACAAGTTTTGATTCCTGAGCCGTTCACCGGATCGACTCCACTTCGCGCGGCGATGGAGCATCTGGTCCTCAACAAAGTGAAGCGCGAAGGTGCACGCAAAGCATCCTCGAAGACAGATCCACGCAGCCTTCCGTCCTTGGACTTGCATTTTATGGACCTGCGTATCGGCGATCGCTCGGTGGGTGCGGTGGATGTGTCCGCGACCCGAATACCCGCGGGGCTGCAGTTCCAGCAAATCCAGATCGCGGGGGAATCCTCGAAGGCTGAGGGTCGAGGTCAATGGCTGCATGGTGCCCAAGGCGCGCGTTCCTCTTTGACTGCGAGTGTCACGAGCAGCGACGTTGCGGCGACCTTGGAAGCACTCGACTACACCCCCTTTCTCGAGGCGAAACATGGGGAGATTCGTGCTGATTTGAATTGGCCCGGTGGCTTCGATGACAACATTCTCGAGACGGCTTCCGGTCGTCTATCGGTGCGTGCTGAGAGTGGGCAGATCGTGAATCTGCAACCGGGCGCGGGCCGCGTGCTCGGATTGTTCAGCGTTGCCGCGCTTCCACGGCGGCTCGCGCTGGACTTCAGCGATCTGACCGACAAGGGCCTCGCGTTCGATACCATTCACGGCGACTTCGCGCTTCGAGATGGAAATGCCTACACCGACAACCTGCTGTTGCGCGGTCCCGCGGCTGAGATCGGAATTGCGGGTCGCACCGGGTTTGGGGCTCGGGATTACGACCAAACTGCAGTCGTGACCGGCAATCTTGGCGCATCGCTTCCCGTAGCCGGTGCGCTCGCTGGCGGACCCGCTGTCGGCGCGGCGTTGCTCCTGTTCTCGCAGGTTTTCAAAGAACCTTTGAAAGGCATGACTCGAGGGTATTACCGGATCACAGGGCCGTGGGACAATCCCAACGTAGAACGTGTCGGTGCCTCTGATGCGAAGGACGCCTCCGCGCGTGCAGTCGCCAATTGATCGCCGCCAATTGATCGCGGACACCCATGACCAAAGTTGCTGCCATCCAGATGAATTCGGTCTCGAGTGTCGAGGCGAACCTCGATGCGGCGCGGCTGCTACTCGAGCGCGCGCGTACGCAAGGTGTCGAGCTCGCGGCTTTGCCCGAGAATTTCGCAATCATGGGTCGGCGCGAAGCGGACAAGCTCGCGGTGTCCGAACCGATGGGAGAGGGCCCGATTCAGGCTTTTCTCGCTCGCTGTGCCGGCGAGCTCGGCATGTGGATCATCGGCGGTACGATTCCGATCAGGGCCGAAGATGGCTCAGGGAAGGTTGCCGCAGCCTGTCTGGTTTTCGACGACCAAGGCCGCTTTGTCGCCCGCTATGACAAGATTCATCTGTTCGACGTCGACTTACCTGATCGTGAGGAGCGCTATCGAGAATCCGCCACGATCGCCGCGGGTAACAAACCCATTGTCGTAGCGACACCCTTCGGCCGGATTGGTCTGTCGGTGTGTTATGACGTTCGCTTTCCCGAGCTTTATCGCTTGCTCCAGGATCAAGGAGCGGAGATCTTGTGTTTGCCGGCCGCGTTTACCGCAGCGACGGGCAGGGCGCACTGGGAGACCCTAATCCGCGCGCGAGCAATCGAGAATCTGTGCTATGTCATCGCACCTGCACAAAGCGGCGTGCATGAGAACGGTCGGGAAACCTGGGGCGATTCTATGGTTGTCGACCCGTGGGGCCACGTGCTGGATCGTGTGGCGCAGGGTGGCGCCGGCCTTGCAGTGGGCGAAATCGACCGCACGTTACAACAGCAGATGCGTAGTCGTTTTCCGTCGTTGAATCACCGTCGTTTCAGTATCGCCGTCTGAGGAAATTTCCAAAGCTCATGTCAAATTTATCGCTCGCTACTCGCGACAGCTTGCACCTCGAATTGCCCTCCGTGGCGGGAACCTTCGAAGCTCTGGACGTTGCGCGACAGTCCATCCTTCGTCCATCGGGTCTTGATGAGGATCGGATCGCGAGTGTGCTCGGCAGCGTCATGGGGTACAGCGTGGACTACGCCGACCTGTATTTCGCATTGTCCCGTGAAGAATCTTGGTCGCTCGAAGATGGGATCGTCAAAGAAGGTGCACACAGCATCGAGCAAGGTGTGGGCGTGCGCGCACTCGCAGGCGAGAAGACCGGCTTTGCGTATTCCGATGAAATCGTGCTGCCGGCGCTTACTGAGGCATCGCACGCGGCGCGTGCAATTGCGCGAAGCGGTGCGAATACATCGATGCAAGCATGGCGATCTTCGACCGGACATCAGTTGTATCTGCCGGTGGATCCTCTCGAAGGTTTGAGCGATGCAGAGAAGGTGAAACTGCTCGAGCGCATCGACATCGAGGCCCGTCGAATCGATCCGCGTGTCAAGCAAGTCATGGCCAGTCTCTCGGGCAGCCATGAGGTCGTGCTCGTGATGGCTAGCGATGGAACTGTCGGTGCCGACGTGCGTCCCCTGGTGCGAATGAACGTGTCCGTCATCGTCGAGCAGAATGGCAAGCGGGAGCAAGGGTATTGCGGCAGCGGCGGACGATATGGCTTTGCGAAGTTCCTCGAGAACGACCGCTGGAAGGAACTGGTTGCCGAAGCGGTACGAGGCGCCATCGTGAATCTTGACGCGAGCGCTGCACCAGCGGGCACGATGACGGTTGTGCTCGGGCCAGGTTGGCCCGGCGTGCTTTTGCACGAGGCAATCGGTCACGGCCTCGAGGGAGACTTCAACCGCAAAGGCACCTCGGCATTCACGGGCCGCATCGGCGAGCAAGTAGCTTCCGATCAATGCACAGTCGTGGATGACGGCACGTTGGGATCGCGCCGCGGTTCTCTGAACATCGATGATGAAGGCACGCCGACGCAATGCACGACTCTGATCGAGAACGGCGTGCTCAAAGGTTATCTGCAGGACAAACTGAATGCGCGCCTGATGGGCGTTGCGCCGACGGGCAACGGACGCCGCGAATCTTTCGCTCACATGACGCTGCCACGCATGACGAACACGTACATGCTTGCAGGTAAATACGATCCTCAGGAGATCATCGGCTCGGTGAAGAAAGGCTTGTTCTGCAAAAACTTCGGCGGCGGACAGGTCGATATCACATCCGGCAAGTTTGTCTTCTCGGCGAGCGAAGCCTATTTGATCGAAGATGGAAAGATCACGACTCCGGTTCGCGGTGCGACACTCATAGGCAATGGCCCCGACGTGCTTCGACGCGTTTCGATGGTCGGCAACGATTTGAAACTCGATGAAGGCGTGGGAACCTGCGGCAAAGAAGGCCAGGATGTCCCTGTCGGCGTCGGGCAGCCGACGCTGAAGGTCGATGGGCTGACGGTCGGCGGAACAGCGGCCTGAGGACGAAAAGGAGTCTGTGGTCCGCAGTCCGCAGCAAGAAGGCGCGCCTCTCTGGCCCCGGACTTCAGACTGCGGACTATCCGATGGTTGTCGTTTGGGGTTCGTGGGTCCGCGCTGCTACGATGGTCGTCCTAGACCTCGACGTGAACGCTTCAAATGTGGCTCCCTCGACCGCTCTACGAATTCCTACCTTATGTCTACATGCTCGTAGGTCTCGGGCTGCTGGCCGCGGCATGGTTCGTGGACATAGAGACGCTGCCGAGCATTTTCATGGTCGTCGGTGCGCTCAGTTTGATGGCCGGGTTGGTGTTGTGGCTGCGCCGGCGCGACTATAGAACGCGTCAGGCTGAGTACAGCAACCGAACGTTGGAAGACTGAATGACCACCACCGTCCACAGTCTCTAGTCTGAAGTCCGTAACAAAGAAAGAAACGTCTGCGCCTGGCTGAGGACTGCAGACTACGGACTGTTAGGGCCCCCGAAGCTTTTCGACCGCTTCTAACTCTTCATCGTCCGCCAACGTGGCGATATGCCGGTCGGCATGGGACATGGGAACGGCATCGTCCTCACCGTCGTTGAGCGGTGCTCGGGTGCGAGCCATACGCTCATCGAAGTACATGATTTCATGCTGTCCGATCTGGACGACGTCGCCATCATTCAGCATGCGACGTCGCACTCGCTTGGCTCGTACATATACGCCGTTGGTGCTGTTCAAATCCTCGAGCACCGAGGTGTGCGCGGAAGTGATGATTTGGGCGTGGTGGCGGCTGATGAACTTGCTATCGATCTGCAAATCGTTGTCGGGTGTGCGTCCGATGATGAACCGTCCAGGCGTGAGCTCGCGCTCCGCGATGGTTTGTCCATTCACCCCTACTAAGATGCGTCCTAGCACCACCCGTCGATCAGCAGGCACTTCACTGCTGTGCAACGTGGTGAGCTTTACGGATCGCTCCGCATATTCCACCCACTGCAATTCCTCGATCGCGGCGCGAACGTCATCGACGCTGACGGTGTCGCGATCCTGTGCATAAGCGGCCATCATCGCGGTGTCGCACAAGGTATTGACCAAGCGCGGAATACCCCCGGTGTAGCGGAATACCATCGAGAAGGTTTCCGGCTCGAAAATTTGCCGACCTTGAGATCCCCCCACCTCTAGGCGGTGTTGGATGTAGGCAGCCGTGTCGCTCTTCGAGAGCGCGGTGAGGTGGAAGCGCAGGCGAATTCGTTGCGCGAGCTGGATCAGCGTCGGGGAGTTCAACTTATCGTTGAGCTCGGGCTGGCCAGCCAAAATGATTCGCAGCACCTTTTCCTTCGTCGTCTCGACGCCTGACAGCAGGCGAATCTCCTCCAAGACCTTGTTCGAGAGATTTTGTGCTTCATCGACGATGAGCAAAACGCGCCGGCCATTCGAATATTGCTCGATCAGGAATTCATTCAACGTGGCGAGCAGCTCCGCCTTCTTCATGCGGAACGGCTGGAAGCCGAACTGCACGAGCAGCGTCTGCAAAAATTCGATGGCCGAAACCTGTGTCTGATTGATCTGTGCGACGACGACGTCTTTCTCGAGCTCCTTCAGGAACGTCTCGATCAGTGTCGTCTTGCCCGAACCGATCTCGCCAGTGATGACTACGAAGCCGTCCGTGAACCAGATCGTCGATTCCATATAAGCCTTCGCACGCGCATGGTGCTTCGACAAATATAGGAAGGACGGATCCGGCGTCAGCCGAAACGGCAGCTCAGTGAGTTTGAACAGTTCGAGATACATGCGAATCGTTATGGATCAGAAAGCGAATTCGAAGAAATGAAGTGAATGATGGAACTAAGGAAACTCGATGACTCCGGTCGATAATCGGGTGACGCGTGACCGAATGAAACAAGAGTCGATTAAGTCATGTCGAACGCGCTGCGCGACCGTCTGGTTCGGCGGCGAGCAGACCTAAGTCTACGGTCATCGCAATGCCTATTCAAAACGATGTAGGGCTTGTGCCGCGAATCCGACAAGCCCTGGAACGCATAGTTCAGTATCGAATGATTTGCCATCACCTGCCGATGCCACCCTCGTTGCTGATCCGACCCGCCGCTAGCTTGCGACGACATGCCGCCGCAAGCCCTTGTACTTATGGGCAATTCCCAGGTGGAAGCCGGTGCCGCGATTGCTGATATGCGGCGGGGCGCACGCGGGCCTAAACCAGCGCGCCAAAACTAACGCACTGGCCTAATTCGACTGGCCTAATCCGCGCCCATCTTGAGCCGCACAAGCTGTCTTAATGCGCGGTCGCGCGCGCCTGCCGAGGCCACGTTGATGGTGCAATGTCCGAGCTTGCGATTGTGCCTAGGTTCTTTGCCGTAGCTGTGAAAGTGTACGCCCGGCACGCGTAAAATGTTCCCGAGCGTCGGAATCTGGCCGATGAAGTTCAGCATCGCCGAATGCCCGATGGGAGAGGTGCTGCCGAGCGGCAGACCTAGAATCGCACGAATGTGATTTTCGAATTGACTGGTTCGAGCGCCTTCGATGGTCCAATGACCGGAATTATGAACTCGAGGTGCCATCTCGTTCGCGATCAGCCGGCCGCGTTTGACGAAAAACTCGATGGTCAGCACACCTGCGTAATCGAAGTGTTTCAAGATTCGTTTCAAATGCGTTTCGGCCTGCCTTTGCAAGGATGCGCTGCGATAGGGCGCAATCGAGTAACGCAGGATTCCGCTTTCATGAGTGTTCGCCGAGAGTGGATAGAAGCGCGTTTCGCCTGCCGTGCTGCGTACGCCGATGATTGAGACTTCACGCCTGAAGTCGACGAATCCCTCGTAGATCAGCGGCACTGCGCCGAGAGCCTTCCAGGCAGCTTCGATGTCTGCTGATTTGCGCACGAAAAATTGGCCGCGGCCGTCGTATCCGAGCCGCCGAGTTTTCAACACGCCGGGGATGCCGATTTTCTTCGCGGCTTTCTGCAGATCCTCGAGGCTGTCCACTGCAGCGAACGGTGCAGTTGGGATCTTCAGTTTGTTGAACAACGTTTTTTCGACGAGTCGATCTTGTGAATCACCTAATGCGCGCACCGGCGGCAAGAACGGTTTACGCGCTGCAATGGTTTCCACTGCGGACACAGGAACGTTCTCGACGTCGAAGGTGATGACATCGACCGCATCCGCCAACTCTCCCAAGCGTTGCGTGTCATCGAAGGCGCCGCGAATAATGCGGCCCACCTGCGCTCCTGGCGCGTCCTCGCTTTGATCCAGGAAGACGAACTGCAAGCCGAGTGGATAGCCTGCGAGGGCCAGCATCCGACCGAGCTGGCCTGCTCCGATGATGCCGATCTTCATGCGCGGGGATTCGAGATGGACTCGACGCTCGGATCGGGATTTGCGAGCACGGCTTGCGTCTGATCGGCACGGAAGCGTTCCAGTGCTTCGCGAATTGCGTCGTACTTGTTGGACAAGATCGAAGCCGCCAGCAAGGCAGCATTCGTGGCGCCAGCCGCTCCGATAGCCATCGTGCCTACAGGTATGCCGGCAGGCATCTGCACGATCGAAAGCAGGGAATCCATTCCGTTCAGAGCTTTGGACTGCACCGGCACGCCGAGTACGGGGAGCGTCGTCTTGGAAGCTGTCATTCCGGGCAAATGGGCCGCACCGCCAGCGCCTGCGATGATGACTTCCAAGCCTCGTCCTCGCGCGCTTGCCGCATAGTCAAACAGCAGGTCGGGGGTGCGATGGGCGGAGACGACTTTGGTCTCATGTGGAACGCCGAGCCGCTGCAAAGTTAAAGAGGCGGGCTGGAGCGTTTCCCAGTCCGATTTCGAGCCCATGATGATGCCGACGAGGGGTTTCATGCTCGGATTGTAGCCCGGCGAGCGCTCGAGCGCTCGGTCCTGTCCGCAACGCGGTCTCGAGTCCAGACCCGTTCTTGGGGCGTTGTCAGCCTTCGAGCACGTCTTTGAGCAAGCGAAATAATTCGCGAGAAGCATGTGGTGGCGCCTGGTGTTCCCGCTCCGTGCGCGCCCGTGTGATTAGCTGCTCCACAACCTTCGCGTCTATTTGTTTACCGCTTTCCGACTGCAGCTGATCGAGCACCGCGGCTCCTTCTTTGATCAACCGGTCGCGCCATTGTTCGATGCGGCGAAATCTCAAGGCGGCGACACGCTCGCGTTCGCGCTTGGCGTCCATCGCGGCGCGGATCGGTTCCGCATCGATTTTGCGCATCAGCTTGCCGATGTATTGTTTCTGCCGGTACAAGCCGCCGTGCGCTTTGATCCGGCGCGCCAGAAGCACCGCCTCACGGAGCTGTTCGGGCAGCGGGAGCGCATCGAGCTCGCTCTGCGGCAAAATGATCAAAGCCTCGCCGAGAGCTTGTAAATCATCGCTATGGCGCTTGCGGGCGCTTTTGCTAGGGCGTTCGTACGCCTCGTCCTCTTCGTTCATGTCGGCATTGTATGGCAAGGCGTCGGACAACGGTTGCAGCGCTGCGATCGAGTTGGCGCATTCATACGAACGTGCAAAGTCTCTCCACGCGTTAGAATGGCCCGATGGAACATCCAACTCTTTCTTCCGGTTCGAATCATTCCGGCTCCGGCCAGTTAAGTCATTCGAAAGCCGAGCTGCAGGCCTTGGTGAGCTTGGCGATCGAGGAGGCGAAGAAGCTCGGCGCAACGGAAGTCGAGGCCGGTGTCAGTGTCGATACGGGGTTGTCCGTCACGGCGCGCCTGGGCGAAGTCGAGACGCTGGAGTATCAACGCGATCGCGGTATGGGCGTTACCGTGTATCGCGGTAAGCGCAAGGGTTCCGCGAGCACGGCGGACTTATCGCCTAAGGCGATTCGCGAGACGGTCGCGAAGGCCTATAGCATTTCAGGATTCACTGCCGAGGACGAATGCGCGGGCCTGCCCGATCCAGATACGATTGCGAAGAATCCGCCCGAGCTCGATTTGTGCCATCCATGGTCCATCGAGCCGGATGAAGCGCGCGATTTGGCTGTCGCGTGCGAAGCAACGGCATTGCAATTCGATCCGCGCATCGGCAACTCGGAAGGCGCCACGTTGTCGAGTCATCATGGCCTGCGTGTCTTTGGAAATTCCATCGGTTTCTTGGGCGCGTATGCGAGCAGTCTGCATAGTTTGAGTTGTGTCGTTCTCGCTCAAGAGAACGGCGAGATGCAGCGGGACTACTGGTACAGCTCCGTACGCGATTGGCGCGAGCTCGATACAGCGCAGAATATCGGCAAGACCGCTGCGAGCCGTGCTCTGCGTCGTCTCAACGCTCGCAAGCTAGCGACGCTTACTGCACCTGTGCTGTTCGTACCCGAGCTCGCCCGCGGTCTATTCGGGCACTTCCTCGGCGCAATTCGCGGCGGCAGCCAATATCGGCGCGCGTCGTTCCTGCTCGAAGCGGCTGGACAGCGAATTTTCCCAGAGTGGCTGAATCTTTCAGAACGCCCGCACATTCCCAAAGCTCTCGCGAGCGCGCCTTTCGATAGCGAAGGCGTCGCGACCAGAGATCGAGAGCTCGTCGATGCTGGAGTGTTGACGGGCTATGTGCTCAGCACCTATTCCGCTCGCAAGCTGGGTTTAAAAACGACCGGCAATGCCGGCGGCGTGCATAACCTCATCGTGAAACCCGGAAGTGACGATTTCGATGCGCTGGTGCGCAAGATGCAACGTGGCTTGATCGTCACGGAGCTCATGGGGCAAGGCGTGAATGGCGTGACCGGTGATTACTCGCGCGGCGCCGCTGGATTCTGGGTTGAGAACGGCGAAATTGCCTATCCAGTCCACGAGATCACGATCGCCGGCAACCTGAAAGAAATGTACGAACGGATCGTAGCCATCGGCAACGATGTCGATGCACGCGGCGGAATTCGCACCGGTTCGGTGCTGGTAGAGAAGATGACGATTGCGGGGGAGTGATGGAGGTGACGAAGGTGATGTAGGTAAGGAGGTCGCATTCTGGCCTCCATCACTTACATCACCTTCATTACGTTCATCTCTCACTTCCCCTCAATAAGATCCCTCACCGTCTTTCCCCTTAGGCTTTCTTTGGCGGCAGTTTCTGCGGCTCTGGCGGCGGTCACGGCGGGAGCGATGTCGCGGATGCGGCCAAGGCGCGGACCTGCGGTATCGTGTCGTATGGCATCGATAACGTCGGTCAATTCGATGAGCTCGGGATCGCGCGCGGGCACCCAAGTGTCGTCTTCAGCAAGCAAGAGCAGCTTCTTCGCTTCAAGAGCGCTGACGATGGGGCCGATCGCTGCGCCGGGGAGCTCGAGGTGCTCGGCGAGATCGTTGATCGTCCAACGCCGCTGTGCGTCGCGGAAGTTGCAGACGATCAAATACATGATCGATAGCGCGACTCGCTCGCGCAGGCTCGAGTTCAGGCGGATCTCGCCGCGGCCTGGGCGCAGATATTGTGGATTCTGCACATAGAAGGCGAGTTGAGCTCCCAGCAGCAACACCAGCCAAGAGATGTATAGCCAAATCAGCGCGACGATTGCGATCGCGAAACTCGCGTAGATGATGACGGTGCGGGTCGATCCGGCGACGAATGAGGTGAAAATCATTCCGCTCGCGGCCCAGAGCGCTCCTCCGAACAATCCTCCGATGAGCGCAGCACGGAAGTGCACGCGGCAGTTCGGAATGAATCCGTACAAGAATGTAAACAGACCGGCTACCAGGAAGTACGGCGTCAGCACGCCTAAAATCCAGATGATGGTGCCGAACGGTTCGTACGCGGCCGCGGTCCGCATGAAGGTGCTGGTGCCAAGCGCGGTAATCAAGCCGAATGCACCGAATATCAATGCTGGCCCGATGACGATCACGCTCAAATATTCACTGAAGCGCCGGCCTAAGCTGCGCGGCTGATCGACTCGCCAAACGAAGTTGAAGCTTTCCTCTACCTTCTGCACCATCGAGATAACGGTGTAGAGCAGGAACATGAATCCGATCGAACCGAGCAGTTTGCCGCTCACGTTGTTGACCAGATCGGTCACTCTTTGGGTGAGCTCGGCGGCTCTGTCGGTGCCAAGCGGCTCCAGGAAGCTGAACAGGACGGGTTCCAAGTCTTCGTGGATGCCCATTCCCTTCAGTACGGAGAAGGACAGCGCCATCAGTGGCACGACCGACAAGAGCGTGGTGTAGACCAGGCTCATCGCACGCAGAGTCAAATCGCCGCGCAGGACGTCGCGAATCAGCGCATAGGGGTAGCGCAGAATGCGCGCAACCGTCCACAAAGGTTTACCCAACAGCGACTCGGGCGGCTCGAATAGCCAAGATTCGATTCGTGTGAGGAGCGCTTCGATCATGTGCGGCGCGAGCCTGACACGGGCGTAAGGCGACGGCAAGATTCTTGAATTTGTAGAAATGAAAATGGAACGCTACCCGCACCGAATCGTGTGTCTTACCGAGGAGACTACCGAGACGCTTTACCTGCTCGGCGAGGAACGTCGTGTCGTGGGTATCTCGGGTTTCACCGTGCGCCCGCCGCGGGCTCGGCGTGAGAAGCCGCGCGTCAGTGCTTTTACGAGCGCCAAGTTAGAGCGAATCGTCTCGCTCAAGCCGGATCTGGTCTTGGGCTTCTCGGATCTGCAAGCAGACATCGCTCGCGACCTGCTGCGAGAAGGGCTCGCCGTGCACGTTTTCAATCAACGTAGCGTTGCTGGCATCTTCAGCATGATCCGAGTGCTTGGCGGGCTGATTGGCTGTGTTTCCAAAGCGGAAGCCCTTTGCGAGCAACTCGAAGCGAATCTCGCGCGGGTGCATTCGCAGAGCGAGAAGTTCGCGATACGGCCGCGAATCTATTTCGAAGAATGGAACGAGCCGATGATCAGCGGCATCCAGTGGGTATCTGAGCTCATCGCGATTGCCGGAGGCGTCGATACGTTTGCCGATCAGGCGCAAGCGTCGTTGGCGCGTAACAGAGTCATCGCCGATCCAACCGAGGTCGTTCGGCGCGCGCCGGACATCATCATCGGTTCATGGTGCGGTAAGAAGTTCCGCCCCGAAAATGTTACGAGTCGCACAGGGTGGCAGCACGTTCCTGCGGTGCTCACGGGTGAGCTGCATGAGATCAAGTCGCCGCTGATCCTCCAGCCGGGTCCTGCGGCGCTCACAGACGGCCTGGAGGCGCTACATGCCATTATTCGGCGTTGGGTGGCCACCAAGGTGATGATGAAGTGATGTGGTGATGAAGTGATAAGGACGGAGGGTCTGACGAGACAGGGGTACCACTGCTTCTGTCGTCATCACTCCATCACACGCGCTACGGCGCTCGACTTGCGAGCGTGAACTGGAACATCGCACCTTCGTTCGGCATCGCTTCCACCCATATCCGTCCGCCGTGCCGCGCAACAATCCGCTGCACGGTTACCAGGCCGATACCAGTTCCAGGGAATTGCGATTCCGCGTGCAGGCGCTGAAAAGGCGCGAATAGCTTGTCGGCATATTGCATGTCGAAGCCGACGCCGTTGTCGCGCACGTAGTAGACCGCAGCGCCATCTCGCTCCTGTACGCCAACTTCGATCTTTGCCGGATGCGCATGCGCGGTGTATTTCCATGCATTGTCGAGCAGATTGTCCATTGCTATACGCAGCAAGCGGATGTCGCCGTTGATCGGCATGCTGGGTGCGATCTGAAGCTGCACTTCTCGATCTGGATGACGCTCGCGAATTGCAGCCGCGGCCTCATTGGCGATCTGCGCTAGATCGCCCGGACGCGCAGTGAACTCGGAACGAGTGATACGTGACAGGCTGAGCAGGTCTTCAATCAGACTCGACATGCGTTGGCTGGACTCTTGGATTCTCTGCAGATAGTGCAGAGACTTATCATCGAGTCCGGCGGGCGCGGATTCGCGGAGGATCTGACTGAATCCGGACATACTGCGAAGCGGCGCTCGCAGGTCATGCGACACGGCGTAAGCGAACGATTCCAACTCGCGATTCGCCGACTCGAGCTGTTCGGTGCGCTCCGCAACTCGTGCTTCGAGATCAGCATTCATACGTTGAATCTCGGCTTGAGAGTCGACCAATGCATGCAGGACGCGCTCATCCTGTTGCTGATACCGTCGCAACAGTCCGTACAGCAGCGCCGAGGAACCAACCACGAACAACCATCCCTTCGCCGTTTGTAAATGGATGATGCGCTCGGGCGGGACGTGCAGCCAGATCAGAATTCGATCGGTGAAGAAAATCCAGCAGACGCCAAAGGCTAGATAAACGAGTGCCGCACGTGAGGGTACATGGTGGAGTCGGGTCACCGTCTCAGCCGGCACAGGCAGTGGTGTTCCCGATGAACCGCGCGAGTCGCTCACATTGCTCCCTCGAATCGACTTCGGCCGATGCTCGACTTCGCGAGCTTATCAGGTCGTCAGCCTCTGCAACGCCTCCGCGTATTTGGACGCAGTTCGTTCGATGATCTCCGTTGGCAGTCGCGGACCTGGAGGGCGCTTGTCCCAGCTAAGCGTTTCCAGATAATCCCTCACGAATTGCTTATCGAAGCTGGGTGGACTGGATCCGGGGCGATACGTATCTATCGGCCAGAATCGAGAAGAGTCCGGAGTCAATGCCTCGTCGATGAGCGTCAAATGGCCGGCTTCATCGAGCCCGAACTCGAACTTCGTATCGGCGATGATGATGCCGCGTGTACGAGCATGTTCTGCGGCGAATGAATACAGAGATAATGCCGCGGCGCGAACTTGCTCGGCGATGCCACGGCCGACCAGGGCGACGACTCGCTCGTAATCAATGTTCTCATCGTGCGAGCCGAGTTCTGCTTTGGTGGCCGGCGTGAAAAGCGGCTCTGGCAAACGGTCTGCTTGTTTCAATCCCGCAGGCAAGGTAATTCCGCACACTTGTCCGGTCTGTTGATAATCGCGCCATCCCGACCCGATCAGATAACCTCGCACGACCGCTTCGATCGGCAGTGCGTTCAATCGCTTCACAACCATGCTGCGATCGGCGATGGCCGCGCGCTCGGTTTCATCGGGCACTACACGTTCTAGCGAATAGTCACTCGAATGATTGGGAATGATGTGGCGGGTTTTGTCGAACCAGAATTGCGAGATCTTGGTCAGAATTGCGCCTTTGCCTGGAATCGGATCGGGCAGCACGACATCGAACGCGCTGAGCCGGTCGGTCGTCACGATGAGCATGTGGCGATCATCGACTTCGTAAATGTCGCGGACCTTGCCCTGGTGGATACGTTTTAGTCCGCGTAACCGCGATTCGAGCATCGGTGGAGAAGAGGAGGGCGCGGACATTTGGAAATCTCGTGTGAGCCGTCAGCAAGGCCGCGCTGCCGATGTTGCATCGAGCGCGGGTGAAGCCGTTGGCGCTGCTACCATTGGCGCAAGCAATTGTCGCAGCGGGTGCTACGGGCTTCAAGATCGAATGACTTGGTACGGTAAAGCAATCGGTGCCTTCATTGGCTTAATCGTCGCAGGACCCGTGGGTGCTCTGATCGGAGCGTTCCTCGGGCATCTGTTCGATATGCAAGCCAGTGCGGGAAAAGTTGCGGCAGATCCGCGACCGGATGCATTGCCTGTGCAGGAAGCATTCTTCCGCGCGACATTCCAAGTGATGGGCCATCTTGCGAAAGCGGATGGCCGGGTTTCCGAAGAAGAGATTCGCGCCGCGCGCGCAATCATGGGCGAGCTGCGGCTCGGCGAGCCGGAGGTTCAGCTCGCGATGACACTGTTCACCGAGGGGAAGGACCGCTCATTTCCTTTGGAGGCCACACTGGCACAGCTGTTTCGGTTGTGCCGCGCTCGTCCGGATCTTTGTCGCATGTTCGTCCAGATCCAGCTGCAGGCGGCGCTTTGGGGCGGCAGTCTGAATACCGCTGGGCGCAAAGTGCTCGCGCGGGTCTGCGCTGCACTTGATGTCTCCGGCTACGAAGTCGTGCAGATGGAAGCCCTGCTACGCATGCAGCAAGGATCGCGGCAAGCCCAATCGCGCAGCGCGGTGGATCGCGTGGCCGAGGCTCACGAAGTTCTCGGCGTGGCGCGAAGCGCACCCGATGGCGATGTCACGAAAGCCTATCGGCGGCTGATGAGCCGCAATCATCCCGATAAATTGGTGGCGAAGGGGCTGCCCGAATCCATGATGAAGCTGGCCGAAGAGAAGACCCGACAGATTCGCGCAGCTTACGAGCTCATCAGAGAGGCGAGGGGAATGAAATAAGGCACCGTTGACAGTTGAGGGTTGACAGTCGACAGTCAAAAGGAGCCAGATTTGGCCGTCAACCCCGTTCTGACTATCCCTATTCGCCATCCGCTTCTTTCCTATGCCCTCACCCTGGATCGCTGCTTCTATCCTCTCTGCGGACTTCGCTCGCTTGGGCGATGACGTCAAAGCAGTACTGGCTGCCGGCGCCGACGTGGTCCATTTCGATGTAATGGACAACCACTACGTTCCGAATCTCACCATCGGCCCGCTCGTCTGCGAAGCACTTCGCAATGCAGGCATCCAGGCACCGATCGATGTTCACCTGATGGTCAAGCCCGTGGATCGGATCATTCCTGACTTCGCTAAAGCGGGCGCCAGTTACGTGACCTTCCATCCGGAGGCGAGCGAGCATGTGGATCGCACGCTGGGACTGATCCGCGAGCATGGATGTAAGGCTGGGTTGGTGTTCAATCCTGCAACGCCGCTGAGCTGGCTCGACCATGTGCTCGACAAGGTCGACATGATTCTCTTGATGTCTGTGAACCCCGGCTTCGGGGGTCAGAAGTTCATTCCATCTTCATTGCCGAAATTGCGCGAAGCACGAGAACGAATTCGCGCGAGCGGCAGAGAGATTCGATTGGAAATCGACGGCGGCGTGAAGGTGGAGAATATTGCGGAGGTGGCTCGCGCCGGCGCCGACACGTTCGTGTCGGGGTCCGGAATCTTTGGCACTGCAGACTATGCGGCGACGATAGCCGCTATGAGGCGGGAAATCGCGAAAGGGACGACGGTTGTCGTGTAGCCCAGCGTGTAAACAAGACGTGGACATGTAGGGGTGTGGATGTGTGGGAATAGAGTGCTCACTCTGTCACCTACACATGTACACCTCTACACGCCCTTACACCTTACTAATCCTCATCATCGTCGTCGAAGTCATCATCCTCGTCATCATCGACGCGACGACTTTGCGGTGCTGCCACGCGACTTGCCGCGGCCGCTAACGGAGGTTTGGTTTTTGCCTTGGGTCGGGCACCGAACACGACGATCGTCTTGCCCGTTGCGCGCAACAGTCCCTGGTCTTCCAGAACTTTCAGCACTCGGCCCGCCATTTCTCGCGAACAACCGACCAGACGCGAAAGCTCCTGACGACTCACCTTGATTTGCATGCCTTCAGGATGCGTCATCGCATCAGGTTCGCTGCACAGATCCATGATGGCATGCGCCACTCGCCCTGTAACATCGACGAAGGCGAGATCACCCAATTTGCGATTGGTGCGGTCAAGCCGAGTTGCTAATTGGGTGGCGAGCTCGAATACGAGCCCGGGGCTTTCAGCAGCCAATTGGCGAAAACGAGGATAGGTCATTTCCGCAAGCTCGCACTGCTGGCGAGTACGCACCCATGCGCTGCGAGTTGGCTGTTCATAGAACAGGCCCATTTCGCCGAAGAACTGACCCTTGTTGAGGTAGGCCAGCACCATCTCATTGCCTTCCTCATCTTCGATCATGACTTCGACCGAGCCACTCACGATGTAGTACAGCACATCGGGGAGATCGCCCGCGTGAATGACGACAGTCTTGGAAGGCACGGTGCGAATCCGGCAGTAGCTTAGGAAACGATTGATCGCCGGGATATCGCTCAATGGCCTTGCGCCCTCTTCCATACTCACCTCGATGTGGTGTTGTGTACGTTCTTTACTAGTGACTATGCGGCGTGGTCACAGCTCTTTGCGCGCCATTTAATACAGTAAGCGCCCTGACCGCAAGCATCCGGCGGTGTGATCACACCCAATACGCGGTTCGCGTCATCACGCGTGCGGTCAGTTTCATCAATGTTCGTGCGAAAAACGGCAGCGCAGCACCGCCTGCGCTCACTGCATTACGGCCATGATGTTCTTCATCCGCGCTCATTTGCTGAATGATCGCGCGAGTGCGCGCGTCTTTCTTCGATAGCTGCTGCAGATGCCCGTCCAAGTGCTCGACGACTTGCCGCTCGGTTTCTGCGACGAACCCGAGGCTTGTCCGATCGCCGGCCAAGCCAGCGAGGGCACCGATCGCAAACGAGCCGGCGTACCACAGCGGATTTAGAACACTGAGCCTGCCGTCGAGCTCCCGTACGCGCTGCGCACACCAGGCAAGATGATCGTTCTCTTCGCCGGCTGCTTCCATCAGCGATTCCCTGGTCGCCGCGCTGCTCGCTACAAGCGCTTGTCCCTGGTACAGCGCCTGGGCGGCTATTTCTCCGGAATGGTTGATGCGCATGAGGGCCGCCGCATGTTTACGCTCTGCCGGCTGGTCCAGGGTTTCGGGTATGTTTTCGGCCGGATTGGGCCGGGCAGGGTGGGACTCCGCCAGGACCGTGCGGGCCGCCTGGTCCAGGGCAATCAGCAATCGATCCGTGATGCGCAAGGAGCGCGAGCCCGGAAGTTTGGGGTCGTTCATGGCGGTACATTATATATGTGTCGTATAGATGTCCGGAGCGAAGCGGATAGGGGATGGCGGATAGGGGATGGTCGGAGCATGGATGCATGACGAACGCGTTCCGACCTATCCCCTATCCGCCATCCCTATCCGCTTCCTCTGGCGTTTGCAAACCCTCGGATCGTCCTTTAGACTTGCCGGCCTTTTAGCCCCCCGGCATCAGATTTTCCCGGAGAATTCAATGAGAACCGTCTTCGCCAACGCGGCAACGGTACGTCGTGATTGGTTTTTGGTCGACGCGACGGACAAAACTTTGGGCCGCTTGGCCTCAGAGGTCGCATCGCGGCTGCGCGGCAAGCACAAGCCGTCTTTCACCCCGAACGCCGATGCGGGCGATCACATTGTGATCATCAACGCAGAGAAGATTCGCGTCACCGGGCGTAAGCTGACGGACAAGTTCTATCATCACCACACCGGGTACCTGGGTAATCTGAAGAGCACGAGCTTGGAAAAGCTGCTCGACAAGCATCCGGAGCGCGCAATCCAATTCGCGGTCAAGGGCATGCTGCCGAAGAATCCGCTGGGCCGGAAGATGTTCAAGAAGCTGCATGTATTTGCGGGCTCTGAGCATCCCCATACGGCGCAGCAGCCGAAGGCTCTCGAGATCTAATCTAATCTACTAGCACGATCACTGACAGGCGTTCTCTCACATGGCTTCGACTAATTACGGCACCGGCCGTCGCAAAACCTCAACGGCTCGCGTGTTCCTGCGCCCAGGCAACGGCAACATCACAGTGAACGACAAGACGCTCGATGATTTCTTTGGTCGTAAGACCGCTCGAATGATCGTCCGTCAGCCGCTCGAGCTTGTGAACCTCGAAGGCAAGTTTGACGTCTCTGTGACGGTGCATGGCGGCGGTATTACCGGCCAAGCTGGCGCGATACGCCACGGGTTGACCCGCGCATTGCTCGAGTACGATGAAACTCTGCGCAAGCAGCTTCGCGATGCCGGCTATGTGACGCGCGATGCGCGCGAAGTCGAGCGTAAGAAAGTCGGCTTCCGCAAGGCTCGCCGCGGAACTCAGTTCTCGAAGCGTTAATAGCAAAGTTGAGGGTTGACGGTTGACCGTTGACGGTCAGAACAAGGCATCTGCTCCGGCCGCCAACTCGCAACTGTCAACCGCCAACCGAACTTGGGGGATCGTCTAGCGGTAGGACTACGGACTCTGACTCCGTCAACCTAGGTTCGAATCCTAGTCCCCCAGCCAAAAACGTTAGGCCCGCTTCACGCGGGCCTAGTCATTTTTGGCTTCGGGACCGGGATCAGGAAACTAGAGATCCAAGGGTCGACTCAGTCGCGTCGAGCGGACTTGAACATCGAGGTACCTGCCGCTGCTTCCGATGGCCCAGTGGGAAAGCACGCCGG
>JAICPY010000146.1 GCA_025929585.1 Steroidobacter sp. | reverse complement strand
GGGTGACGGGTGACGGGTGACGGGTGACGGGTGACGGGTGACGGGTGACGGGTGACGGGTGACGGGTGACGGGTGACGGGTGACGGGTGACGGGTGACGGCACGAGTTTGTTTTCTCTTTTCTGCCCGTCAACTGCCAACTGTCAACGGTCAACCACTTTCTCTGGCTGTCGACCGCCAACAACACTTCCATCGCTGTGATCCCCTCCCCTGCTTGCGGGGGAGGGCCAGGGAGGGGGCCTCTTAGACACACCCCGCCGGATGCTTTCCGCCCGGACCTCATTCCACCTTGAACACCCGAAACGAATGCGGCGGAACCTCGAATGCGATGTGCTTTGCGACTACCACCGGGGGTTCGTTCGGAGCTTTATTTCCGCGGCGCTCGCCTAGCCGTACGGTTCGATTCGTGAGCAAATCGGTCGCTCGCCTGCTGTCCATATCAACGACGACCTGCGCTTGCACGGCCTCATCGCGGAAGTTGTGGGCGATAAAGACGCCATTGTCATAGACGAACAAACTCACCTTCGAAGGCGCTTCGAGCTGCACGGGCAAGTGCGCGGTGAGGTGGCTACGAATCGCATTCAAGGCGGAAGGCGGGTACTCATACAGGTCCGCGAAGTTCTCCGGAATCGTCAGCACCTGCAATTGCCCTTTCGAGTAATCCGCATCGTGCAGCAGCGGCCACCCATTGTCGCCGTCGATCGCTGAAACGAGCTCCCAAGAATCGTTCGTCCGATATCCAATTTGCGGAATTAGGATCGGCTTTGCGCCTTGTTCGACTTGCGCGCGTCCGGCTTTGAACGTCTTGACCAATGCGACGCGTCCCGTGTGCTCGATTTCTGCGATCCGCTCGATCCCTCGGCCTTGTAAAGCTTTGAGTAAGCCAGAGGTGATGATTACATGATTGCCGGCGCGGACGTGCGCTTCGATCTTGTCGATGATGTTCGCGTCGTGTGCCGCATGAGCTGTGAGTAACACGTGTGATTCGCCCGTGGGAAAGCTCGTCACCATCTCGATCGGAATACCGATCATGCCAAGATACGTTTCCAGGAAGTCTTCACCGACCGAGTGGAACGGTCGATAGCTCTGAAGGCCTCTCGGTTTGCCCAAAGCACCGATGACTGCATCGATCACCTCGAACGAGATGCCCGCAACCCGGGCGTAACTCGAACCCGGTCCAAACTCACCGTCGCTTGTCTTCGTGGAGGCGTGCAACGCTTCGTAATCGAAGCTGGTCGGGCGGTCCTGCCAGGGCGCTCGATGTCTATCATCCAATGGATAGTGCATCTGTCGAATGTCGAATAAAGTGATTTCGGGCGCCGCTTTCGCAAACAGCGTCAACCACAACTGCTCGGCGTAACGGTCGTAATAGCGCGCACCTCCTGTATCGACCCATCCGCCGCCATTGCGCCCAGGCGCGATGTTCGAGAAATAACGCATGATCGAGTAGCTGAGATAGGGCTGCAGATGTTGATTGCTCAAAACCGCATCGCGCGTCTCGGTGCCCGTATAGATGCCGGCAAAGATGCTAGGCCCGCGCTCCAGATCGAAGCCGAGCGCCTGAAAGTGCTCGTACCAATTCGGGTACTTGATGATTACCTTGACACGCGGATTCACTTTTTTGGCAGGCTCCACGATCAGATCGCGAGCCGCATCGGTCATCAGCTGCAGTCGATATTCCGTCCAGGAACGCGCGCCCTTCGCCTTTACGTCGTGCTCGGACTTCGCGCTGGTGAAAAAGAAGTCATCGAGAACGATTTCATCGAAATGCCGCGCCGTGTGCTCGATGATCTCGCGCACCTTCGCTCGATGTTCTGGATCTGCATAAGAGAACGTCTCGAAGCGGTTGCTTTCATCGATCGTGTAGGTGATGCCGCCAGCCGTCTTGACGCCGCGTTTCGCGAAGAACGCTTTAGCCGCGTTCAGCGTCGCATCGTCGACGATCAATAGATCGCGGTGCGTCTCGAGGTAGATCTTATCGACGTGCACTTGACTCGACAGCTCCTTCCAACGCGCCTCGAGCCAGGCTGGATCTGACATTTCTTTGACTTCGTAGGCCCGGCAATAAACCGCCACTTCGAAGTTCTCGTATCCGAAGCTCGGGGCGGCAAACGCAACCGACAGGAGCAATGCAACTAGTACGCGGGCAGCAGAGTTCATCCGGTATCCTGATTGAGAGGGGACTAGAGACTAGGGACTAGGGATCGGGGACTGGGGATCGGGCGGATCAAGCTGTTATTTGTTCCGCATTCTACTGACAGGTCATCCATTTCAGACCGAAAAAATGCCAAGCGCCGTTATCTCTTCCCGATTCCAGATTCCAGATTCCCATTTCCTAATCCCCAGTCCCTAGTCCCTGGTCGCCATTCCCTCACCCCTCCCGTTCACTTTGAGTTCACAACCGCAGGCGGAAGATTCAGGCGTGAGTAATAGGAGAACCTTCATGAGCACCGCTGGGCGGAACAAGATCGGCATTCTGTCGCAAGCCCTTGTATTGCCCTGGTTCTTACTGTTCGCCAGCGCCTCCTTGGCGCAAGAGGTCGTCGCCGATCCGCCGACTCGTGTGGCCCGGCTTGGACATATTGAAGGCGAGGTCACGCTCGCCCCTGCGGGCACCGAGGAATGGGCGGAGGCCGTATTGAACCGGCCGCTGACGAGCGGCGATCGGCTGTGGACGGAAGCCGGCGCGAAAGCAGAGCTGCAAGTCGGATCGGCGGCGGCGTATCTGGATGAACGTACCAGCTTTGGATTCGTGGAGCTCGACGACGATGTGATGCAGATGAGTCTCACGCAAGGTGCAGTCACGATCCGTGTGCGCCGTTTGTCTGAGAATGAAACCCTGCAAATCGAAACGCCGAATGTTGCTGTGTCTTTGAAGCAGCCTGGCGAATATCACATCGAAGTGGATCCGCAAGCAGACCGAACTTTGGTGAAGACTCGCCATGGCGAAGCAGAAGTCTTCGGCAACGATCAAACACACCTCGTGCGTGCCGATGAACAAGCGAGCTTCAGCGGCTTGGACCAACTGAGCGTGCAAGTCGAGCCGCTCGGATCTCGGTCTGCTTTCGAGAATTGGGCGAATGATCGCGAGCGGCGTGAGACCGAATCGCGCTCCGCTCAATATGTCTCGCGCGATGTCGTCGGGTACGAAGATCTCGATGAGCACGGCGATTGGGCACATGAACCGGAATACGGATATGTGTGGCGTCCACGATATGTGTCGTACGACTGGGTACCGTATCGCGATGGCCGCTGGGCGTGGATTTCACCTTGGGGTTGGACCTGGGTGGATCATTCGCGTTGGGGATTCGCTCCCTTCCACTATGGTCGCTGGGCGCATGTTCGCAATCGCTGGTGCTGGGTACCCGGCCCTCGCCACTATCGACCTGTTTACGCCCCCGCACTCGTCGGCTGGGTTGGCGGACCTCACGTGGGAGTGTCGGTTTCTTTCGGCAGAGGCATAGGCTGGTTCCCGCTCGGACCGCGCGAGGTCTACATTCCAGGCTACCGTCATTCGCCGCGCTACATTCGACACGTGAACGTCTCGAACACGATCATCGTCAATAACACCTATATCACTAACGTCTACGCGGGCCGCCATCGCAACATCGATTATCGCTACGGTCGCAACCCGCGCGCTATCACGGCCGTTGATCGGGGCCAATTCGTCGGCGGTCGTCCCGTGCTCGGCAGAGTTCTGCGCGTGAACGAGCGAGAGCTGCGCGACTGGCGCCATGCATCGCGACCGCCTGCGTTGACGCCGGATCGCGCGAGCGTGCTTGCGGGCTCTGTGCGCCGTGCGCCGCCGATCGTTCGAAACCATCGAAACGACGCGCGCTTCACGACGAATCGTGTCGCCTTCGATACCGAGCGGCGGCAAATCGAGGCCAACGGTGGCAGACCGATCGGACGCACGCATCTGTATAGAGGGGATCCGAAAGAACGCAGCGATGTTCGTCGCAGCGGGATGCGTGGCGAAACAATCAGAACTGCGCCAAGTCGCTCGGGCCGCACCGATGCCGTCGCTGGCGGCGGATCATCCGGCACTCAACGAATCGAGACGACACCTGCGAGGGAAAACTCCAGCCGGTTCAACACGAACAGTAGTGCGGGCCGCGAACATCGTGGAATCGTGCAGGACGGTTCGCCTGCGGTAGCCGGCCGTGCCCTGCGTCAGTCGGAGACGGTGCGTTCGTTCCGCAATGACAACGACTCGTCACGCGCGGGCCGCACGCACCGGGATGACGCGCGAACGATTGCACCACGATCCGAACCGAATCGATCGGCTATACGCGAACCAACGATTCAGCCCCGAATTCAAAGTGCGCCGCCCGCCACGCGCAGAATCGAATCGAATCGATCATCGGAGCAACGCGCTTTGCATTCCGCTGAACGTGCGCAACCCGCACCCGCACGCGCCGAGCCTCGCAGCGCTCCTCAAAGCGAACCACGATCCTCGAGTCGCGTCGAATCGCAGCCGCGTTCACACAGCAGCTCCCCAGGCCGATCACACGGCAACGGAGCACGATTCCGCGATCGCTGAACTGTCCGCTGGCTTTGAGCTCGTGCAATCATTTAACGCCGGGCGACCCTGACGCCCAACACTGAGTCCCCGCCACGAGCTTGCAGCCGCTATTCTTGCCAAGCCCGCTCCAATGTAACCCCCTGGCCATCAATCCTTCACGGAAAAGTCACGAACAGCTGGCCTACTGCGTGCCGTGCGCAAAGGCAGTAACGCTTCAATCGACGAGTCGGACGAGCAGCATCATTACCGAACGATCTGGCTCTCCGACATTCATCTCGGCTCGCCCGGATGCCAAGCAGCGTATCTATTGGAGTTCCTTCGCGTTCATCGCGCTGAAACGCTCTATTTAGTCGGCGACATTCTCGATTGCTGGCAACTGCGTAAGAACTGGTACTGGCCGCAGGCGCATAACGATGTCGTGCAGAAACTGCTGCGGACCGCGCGAAAAGGGACGCGCGTCGTTTATATCCCAGGAAATCACGACGAACTGAGCCGTCAATTCATCGGCCTGTCCTTCGGCGGCATTCAAGTCGTGGAGGATGCCATTCATGTCACCGCAAGCGGCAAGCGCTTGTGGATCACGCATGGCGATTTATTCGACAGCGTGATGCAGCACGCGCGCTGGCTCGCGCATCTCGGAAGCTGGATTTACGAGTGGCTCTTGAAGCTCAATCGGTGGCTGAACGCAGGAAGACAAAGACTGGGCCTTCCGTACTGGTCCATGTCGCAATACCTCAAGCACAAAACAAAACACGCGACCAACTTCATCAGCGACTTCGAACGCGTGATGAGCGCGGAAGCGCGCCGCCGCAACTGCACCGGCGTGGTATGTGGACACATCCATAAAGCCGAGATCAGAACGATCGACGGCATCCTGTATTGCAACGACGGAGATTGGGTGGAGAGCATGACCGCGCTCGTCGAAACCTTCGACGGCGAGCTCCAACTCGTTCACTGGCGCAGCCGTTTGCGCAAGCCGCTCGATCTCACGCCCACAGAAGATCCACCGGCGCTAGTCGCATGATCGATCAACACCTCGAGGGGCACATCATGAGAATAATGATCGTTACCGATGCGTGGGAACCTCAGGTGAACGGCGTCGTACGTACGCTGAAAGCCACTCGCGCGCACTTGGAAAAACTGGGGCACGAAGTCGATTTCTTGACTCCATTGGAATTTCGAACACTGCCCTGCCCTACTTATCCAGACATTCGGTTGTCCTTGATGCCGAAGACCAAGCTCGAAAAGCGCCTCCGAGAATTCGATCCCGATGCTCTGCACATCGCGACCGAAGGGCCTCTAGGCCTCGCCGCTCGAGGTTGGGCTATCAAGCACGATCGTCCCTTCACGACGGCGTATCACACTCGCTTTCCTGAGTACGTACGAGCGCGTTTCGCCTTCCCGTTGAGCTGGACCTACGCGTTCCTTCGCTGGTTCCATGGCCCCTCCAAAGCGGTGATGGCGCCGACGAATGTCGTCAAGCGTGATCTGGAAGCCGAAGGCTTCACCAACGTGAAGCTCTGGACACGCGGCGTCGATCACGCGATCTTCCGGCCGCAACGATGCAACCGTCTACAAACCGAGCCACCCATCTTCCTATACGTTGGCCGAGTCGCGGTGGAGAAAAATATCGAAGCGTTCTTGGCGCTCGATCTGCCAGGATCGAAATGGGTGGCGGGGGTCGGGCCCGCGCTCGCAGGCTTGAAGGCGCGTTATCCTCGAGTGAACTTCTTAGGGGTATTGAATCAGCACGAGCTCGCACAGGTTTACGCCTCAGCAACTGTTTTTGTCTTTCCGAGCAAGACCGATACTTTTGGCCTCGTGCTCTTGGAAGCGATGGCGTGCGGGCTCCCCGTCGCTGCTTATCCAGTGACGGGACCGATCGATGTCATCGACGATCCGCGAGCGGGCTCGTTACACGAAGACCTGCACACAGCATGTTTGAATGCCTTGCAATTGCGCCGCGAGGACGTTGCAGAATATGCGAAGAAATTCTCTTGGATGGCGGCAACGGAGCAATTCTTGAGTCATCTGCATCCACGTCGAATGCCTAGAGCCCACGCCAGCGCTTCGAGCTCTCGAGTCTCAGCCGATCCAGCATGAACGAATGACGAGCGTTCCATACAAGTAGGGATCAACGTACGAGTAGCAGCATTCATTCACGCGTGTTCCCTTATTGAATAGCGCCTGCGCCAATGCTCAAGTGGTTTCACTTGAACAGGAGGCGCGCAATGGTGGAACGGGAAAGAGAGCGTCAGGCATGCGGCTTGGGGCACGCTGCGAGAACCGGAGCTCGTTGGACTGCAGCACCGCGCACCACTGGAGGGCTGCTGGCTGGCGTATTCGCCATCTGCACCCTGCATGTAGAAATGTCTCATGCCTCCGGCTTTGCATTGTTGGAGCAAAGCGCTAGCCGTCTAGGTACGGCGTTCGCCGGTACAGCCGTCGCAGCCGATGACGTCACGACGCTGTTTTTCAATCCGGCAGGACTCGTCGAACTCGACGGAACACGCGCGAGCTTGATCGGCAGCGCTATCGAGATTACCTCCGAATTCCACGACCAAGGATCACGCCCAGCACTTGGCCAGCCCTTGGGCAACGACGGCGGCGACGCGGGCGATTGGAATTTCGTACCGAGCGCATATTTGAGCACGAAGCTCAATCAGGATCTTGCATTGGGCATCGGCATCAACGCCCCGTTCGGCTTGAAGCTGGAATACGACCAGGGCTGGATGGGCCGCTTTCAAGCGCTGAATTCCGAGATCCGAACCATCAACGTGAATCCTGCGCTTGCCTACCGCGTCAACGAGCGTTTCTCGATCGGTGTCGGGGCGAACTATCAACGCATCGACGCTGAGCTAACGAACGCCGTGAACTACTCGGCGATCATCTTCCAAGGCATCAACGCGCTAGCCGGTGGTGGCGCGATAGACCCGACAACTGCGGCCGTGCTGCTGGCGGCCAATCACGGTGTGGAGGGACACACGCGCGTGAAGGGAGACGACACGGCGTGGGGCTACAACATCGGGTTGCTCTTTGATGTTTCCGCGACTACCCGGCTCGCACTTTCTTATCGATCGGCGACGGACTACGAGGTCGAAGGGACCGTGCGCTTCACCGATCCGCCGTTCCCGGAGGCCATTGGTCAGTCCATCATTGCATCCCTCTCTGGTCCCGGAGGCAATCTCTCCGATGGTCCGGTCTCGGTTGATCTCAAGTTGCCGGACTCGGCCATTGTGTCCGTGCGCCAACTCATCGGCGAGGATTTTCAATTACTGGCGGATGCAGCTTGGACGGGATGGAGCTCCGTTCAAGAGCTCGCAGTCATACGCGACGACGGCACGCCGCTTCCGCCTACACCTGAGCATTGGGAAGACACATGGCGCTTCGCACTGGGTGGGGCTTATCGACTGAACCCGAATCTCAAACTTCGCGGCGGCATTGCTCATGATGAAACGCCCGTACCCGACAGCACGCGCACGCCTCGTCTACCCGACGTAGATCGCACCTGGGTCGCCATTGGTGCTCAGTGGAAAGTGAGCGATGCCGTCACGCTCGATGCGGGCTACGCACACTTGTTTAGCGATGAGGTGCCGCTGAACCAGGATGCGGGCAACGAACCGTTGAACGGCGCGCTGATCGGAGAGCAGTCATCGGATGTCGATGTGTTGAGTGTGCAAGTTCAAGTGACGTGGTGACGGCCTTTCAACGCGATCAGAGAGATCGCGGCGGGTGATGAGTGACACCGTCAGAAATGCGGATCCTGGCCCTTGGCCCCTGTTCTATACTTCCAATTCCCTCTCCCTCTAGGGAGAGGGCTAGGGTGAGGGTCGCTAAGCATATTGCCCTTTGCGGAGGATGCCGGCCATGGCGCTGAATCTCTCGAATACGAACGATGTGGATCCAGACGGTCAGCGGCTGCCGATCAAGCTCGATGCCGCCACCAACGGTGAGTTCGTTCCGAAGCCGTTGGATAAATCTCTACGCGATGCCAACACTTTAGCATCCGAATGGGCGAGCGCATTCGCCCGCAAAGTGGGTCGAACACGGCGCTCCTTTCTTACGTCGGCCTGCGGCGCGGCCTCCACGCTGCTCGCCTTCAACACGGCTCATGCCCGAGCCGGTCGAACCGGCGGATTCTTCGAGATCGCGAACGAAGCGCCCTTGGATCATCAGCTCGCAGCGGCAGAACTCGGCAAGAAAGAATTCATCTTCGACGTTCAAGGTCATTTCGTGAATCCGACGGGTGCCTGGACGCGCACATTGCCCGCAGGCGCAAAGCCGCTAAGCATGCCGAAGACACAATGTGAGCTAGCCAAGCAACCGGGCGAGCGCAGCTATCTGAAGTGCATCGGACCGGACGAGTTCATCAAAGACGTCTTCCTGGATTCCGACACGGACCTGATGGTGTTGAGCTTCGTTCCGTCCACTCGGGAAGGCGAGCCACTCACGATCGAAGAAGCCATGGCGACGCGTGACATCATCGATAGGATGGAAGGCTCGAAGCGACTCTTGCTACACGGCCGGGTCAATCCAAATCAGCCAGGTGATGTGGAGGACATGGAACGCTTGGCTAAGATGGGCGTCGTCGCCTTCAAGACTTATACCCAATGGGGTCCGAGTGGCGAGGGTTTCTGGATGACCGATGATGCAGGTGTCGCCTTCGTGGAGAAAGCGCAGAAACTGGACGTGCGCAACATCTGCATCCATAAAGGACTGCCTTTCGGACAGAAGAGCTACGAGCATTCGACTTGCAGCGACATCGGACCGATCGCCAAGCAGTTTCCGAACATGAATTTTCTGATCTATCACTCAGGATTCGTTTCGGAAAAAGAGGAAGGACCTTACGACCCCAAGCGAACCGATGGGATCGATGCGCTAGTAACTTCGGTGCTGAAGAGCGATGTAAAGCCGAATAGCAATGTCTATGCGGAGCTAGGCTCGACGTGGAGGTTTCTATCCATGCGCGATCCAACTTCCGCAGCTCATGCGCTAGGCAAGCTCTTCAAGTACATCGGCGAAGACAATGTCCTGTGGGGCACGGATTCCATTTGGTACGGATCCCCACAAGATCAGATTCAAGCCTTTCGCGCATTCCAGATCGCGGAGGAGCTGCGGGAGAAGTTCGGTTATCCGACGATCACACCGCAGCTGCGAGCGAAGGTGTTCGGATTGAACGCGACCAAACCCTATCGACTGTCCGCCGAAGAGATTCGCCGGCACACGGAAGGAGACGAGATTGCGGAAAACAGGCTCGCTTACTTAGAGCAACCGAATCCCAACTTTGCGACCTACGGTCCGCGCACGCGACGCGAGTTCCTCAATCTGCGGCAGTGGCATGCAGGAGAGCCGTGAGTGGATGGCGGATGGCTGATGGGAAGTGACGGGTGACGGGTGACGGGTGACGGGTGACGGGTGACGGGTGACGGGTGACGGGTGACGGGTGACGGGTGACGGGTGACGGGTGACGGGTGACGGGTGACGGGT
>JAICPY010000200.1 GCA_025929585.1 Steroidobacter sp. | reverse complement strand
CACTGACCGCTTCAATATCCATCTTCGGCGCGCGTGAGCACAACCTGAAGAATATCGATGTGGAGTTGCCGCGAGATCAGTTTGTCGTCATTACCGGCGTATCTGGATCGGGTAAGTCGACTTTGGCATTCGACATCGTGTTTGGCGAGGGACAACGTCGGTACTTGGAATCGTTGAATGCTTACGCACGCCAGTTCGTGCAACCCGCGTCCAAACCGGACGTGGACGCCATCTTCGGAATTCCGCCGACCGTGGCAATCGAACAGCGAACGAGTCGTGGCGGGCGCAAGAGCACCGTCGCGACCTTGACCGAGATCTATCATTTCTTACGGCTGCTGTACGTCAAGCTCGCAACTCAGTACTGCCCGGACTGCAATGTTCCGATCGAACCTCAGAGCTTCGATGCCATTGCCGCGACGCTACTCAAAGAGTACCGAGGTCAAACGATTTCATTACTCGCGCCGCTAGTCATCGCGCGCAAAGGCTTCTATACGGACCTGGCGGCATGGGCAGCGAAGAAAGGCTTCTCTCACTTACGCGTCGATGGCGAGCTACTGCCGACGGATCGTTGGCCGCGATTGGATCGATTCAAGGAACATACCATTGAGCTGCCCACGGCAACGATCCAGGTTTCGCCGCGCAGCGAGCCTGAACTGCGCGCAGCGCTTTCGATCGCTCTGCAGCACGGCAAGGGCGTCGTGCACATCGGTCGAGCCCCGAATGCGCAGCGAGCGGTTGTACGTAAAGGCTCTTCTCAGCGCGCCGGCACCGTCCGCCGTCCGTCGTCCGCCGTTCACATTTTCTCTACACATCGAGCCTGTCCGTCCTGCGCCCGCAGTTTCGCAGAGCTCGACCCGCGGTTGTTCTCGTTCAATTCGAAGCACGGATGGTGTGAGGCATGCTACGGCACCGGATTGAGCATCCGTGGATTCGATGAAGAGCAATCGGGCGAAGAGATCTGGTGGAACGAATGGTTTGAAGACGAAGCGCAGACCTGTGAGGCGTGCAATGGCCATCGTTTGAATCCCGTTGCGCTCAATGTGCGATTCAAGGACCGTTCGATCGCCGAGGTGACTGCGAACGCCGTTGCCGATTCACGCAAGTTCTTCGCCAGTCTCAAGCTCAAAGGTCGAGAAGCACAGATCGCGCGAGACGTGCTGACGGAAATCAATTCGCGTTTGGCGTTTCTCGAGGATGTCGGTCTTGGCTATCTAGCGCTCGATCGTGCGGCGCCGACGCTGTCGGGCGGCGAAGCACAACGCATTCGGTTAGCAGCGCAACTCGGCTCGAATCTGCAAGGTGTGTGTTACATCCTGGATGAGCCGACGATCGGTTTGCATCCGCGTGACAATCGGATCCTGCTCGACACGCTCGATCGACTCAAGACGAAAGGCAATTCGCTGCTTGTCGTCGAGCACGACGAGGAAACCATTCGTCGGGCTGATCACGTCATCGACCTAGGTCCAGGTGCAGGATCTCGCGGCGGTCAGATTGTGGGTGCCGGCACGGCGGCGCAGCTGGAGCGTTCGCCCGAATCCGTAACAGGACGCCTGCTCGCGAAGCCGCTGCAACATCCTTTCGGTTTGCGCAGAGTAGTTTCAGCGCGCACTGCGTGTTTGAACGTGAAGAGCACTTCGTTGCACAACCTGCGCAAGCAAGATATTCGTGTGCCGCTAGGCCGTTTGGTCGTGGTGACTGGCGTATCCGGATCGGGTAAATCGACATTTGCTCGCGATGTGCTGCATGACAATCTTTGTGCGATGCTCGCGAATCGACGCCAACGCAAGTTCAGGTGGCGCGGCTGCTCGCAGATCGAAGGTTGGCAGCAAGTGAGCCGCGTGCTGGAAGTCGACCAGACGCCGATAGGCAAAACGCCCCGATCCTGTCCCGCCACATACATCGGATTCTGGGATGCGATTCGTCAGGTGTTCGCGCAAACGAGCGAAGCACGTGTTCGCGGCTATGAAGCCTCGCGGTTCTCGTTCAATACTGCTGGAGGGCGCTGTGAGTCCTGCGAAGGTCAAGGCCTGCGCAAAATCGAGATGAGCTTTCTTCCTGACGTTCGCGTGCTATGCGATACCTGTCGGGGACGACGTTTCAATCAGGACACCTTGAGCATTCAGTACAAGGGTAAGTCCATTGGAGATGTTCTGATGATGAGCGTCGATGAGGCCGCCACGTTCTTCCAAGCGCATTCGAAGATCCATCATTGCTTGCGGCTACTCCAAGACGTGGGCCTCGGGTACCTGACGCTCGGGCAACAAAGTCCCACACTGTCAGGAGGAGAAGCTCAGCGTATCAAGCTGGTCACCGAACTCTCGAAAGTGCGTGACAATACCCGTGCTCGATTGGGTAAAGCTCCTGCGCCGGGTTCGACACTCTATGTACTCGATGAGCCAACCGTGGGATTGCATATGGCAGACACGGAGAAGCTCATTCGCGTTTTGCAAAGACTCGTCGATTCTGGAAACACGGTGGTGGTCATCGAGCACGACATGGATGTGATAGCCGAAGCGGACTGGCTCTTGGATCTGGGTCCCGAAGGCGGAGAGGGCGGCGGCCGTCTCATTGCGCAGGGCTCGCCCGAAGAAGTGCTGAGAAAAGCAAAGCTGTCGCACACTGCACGCGAGTTGCGAGATTTTCTTGCGCAGCGCAATCGCACTCTTGCGGCTTGAGCACATGATGCTTATCTGGATACAGCGGCACTCACGCGCCGCTGTCTCAGTCCCCTCGTCTGTGTCGTGATTTTTCTTAGTGTTCGCTGCACCGCGAATGGCTAAATCCCAGACTCATTTGCCTACTGTGATCGCACACATAACGACCACCGGATTTTTCGCGCCCGCGTCGGTCGTGGCGTGGTGGCGACGACGCATGTATACAAGAAACGCATTCGAGTCTTGGCCCCAAAATCGGAGGAATGACTTTTTCCCTTATTTTGAAGGCTCTTTATGCCGCCTGCACGCCATAGGTAGTTAGCAATCCTCCTTTCATTGGGCTTTTGCGAGTTGTATGCTCCTCACCACGCCTGGCGCTAAGGCAATGTCTTAGTACCGAGTGAAGGGAGCAGCGGATGCTTCAAGCAGCCGCATCAATCGAACAAAGTCGTGCCCTCTCGCAGGAGGATTCAAATGTCGACGAATATTTCCGTTCGGCGCGCTGTGCGTTGTGCGCTGCTGGCCAGCGCCGCTTTCGCCTCTGTCACTACAGTCTCGGTACACGCGGCGGACGACCCCGTCTCTGAAGTCACCGTCACCGGCACGCGCATTCAACGTGCCAATCTCACTGCACCGACGGCGGTCACGACCATCGATTCCGCGGTGATCGAGCAATCCGGTCTCAACAACGTTGCCGATATCCTGCGCACCGTCCCGAGCTTCGGTGCTCCAGGTCTTTCGACCAACAACTCGAACTTCCTGACCTCCGGATCAGGCATCAACACTTTGGAACTGCGCAACTTGGATGAGGACCGCACGCTGGTCCTCGTTAATGGGCGCCGCTATGTCTCTGGTGTGGCGGGCAGCTCTGCTGTCGACTTCAACACCATTCCCATCGATCTGGTGGAGCGCGTTGAAATCATCACAGGCGGCGCCTCGGCCATTTACGGTTCTGATGCGCTTGCGGGCGTTATCAACGTCATCTTGAAAGATGATTTTGAAGGTGTGGAGATTGGCTATCAGTTCGGCGAAGCCGATGTGGGCGGCAATATCGAGCACCGCGCGACATTCACCGCGGGCGGCAACTTCGCCGAGGATCGTGGCAATGCGGTGTTCTCGCTCACCTATACCGACAATAAAGGCATGATGGCTCGTCAGCGCCCCGAGACCCGAGAAGACGACCTAGCAGGTTGTCTGTTCACGGACGATCCCGCCGATTGCCAGACATCGGAAGGGCCGTTTTATTCTGGCTTCGGCGAAGGCGGTCAGTTCTTTGTGCCCTCGACCGGGGAATCATTCGGCATCGTCTCGGGGACGGGTGCCGACGCGCAAATTGCTCCGTGGAGCACGCCGGATTTCGGCTTCAATCGTCAAGCGTTTCGCCGATACTCCGTTCCGACCGAGCGCTATCTCATTTCGGGATTGTTGGACTATGAGATCGGTGCCGGCGTAAACGCCTTCGTCGAGACGATGTTTGCTCAGACACGCACGGTCAGCGAGCTCGAGCCGTTCCCACACTCGAACAGCGATCTGAATATCGATGGTATTCCGGTAGATAACCCCTTTGTTCCTCAAGCGCTGCGTGACGCCGTGCTCGCCGAGGGCGATACCTTGATCGAGTATGCCCGCCGCACGACGGAGCTTGGTCAGCGCGGCGCAAAATCTACGCGTGATACCTATCGCTTTGTCGTCGGTCTAGAAGGAGACATCGCCGATCGTTTCAATTGGACTGCCTTCTATTCATTCGGCCGTATGGATGATGCGCAACAAGGAGGAGGGCAAGTCAACGTCCTGAATATGCGCGAGGCACTGAATGCAACTGTAGATGGCGATGGCAATATCGTGTGTGCTAATCCGGTCGCAGTGGCGGAAGGATGCGTGCCCATCAATATATTCGGGCGCGGCGCTATCTCTCCTGAAGCCGCAGACTACGTGCGGGCACCGACTGCTCGCCAGATGCTGACGCAGCAGGAGAGTTGGGGTGCCGACATCAGCGGTGATCTGTTCGACATGCCGGCGGGCCCGTTTGCGTTTGCAGCCGGTTTCGAATGGCGCAGAGAGCGCGCGGAAGACGTACCCGATGTCCTGACGCAGGCGGGTTTGAACGCGGGGAACGCGGAGGCGCCGATCTTCGGCGAATTCGACGTCGGCGAGGCTTTCGTTGAGGTCGACATTCCGCTGTTGGTGGATTTGCCGCTGATTCATGATCTCAGCCTCGGCGGCGCGTATCGATATTCCGACTATTCGACAGTTGGAACGACCGATGCCTATGCGGCGCGCCTGTCCTGGGCGCCGATCGAGCCGCTGCGCTTCCGAGCCCAGTATGCTCGTGCGGTTCGCGCGCCGAACATCTCTGAGCTGTTTTCACCAGGCGGTGAGAATTTCGAACCCGTCACAGACCCATGTGACGGAGTCACGGCCGGTGACACGGGTACTGTTGCTCAAAACTGTCTATCCATTCCGGCGATCGCCCAGCGTGTGGCTGCGCAGGGCGGGTTCAACCTGACTCAGTCTGAACTCCAAGGAACGGGCGGCTTTACAGGCAGGGGCAATCAGAATCTCGACGCTGAGACTTCGGATAGCTGGTCGTTCGGTGCCGTGTTCGATAAGGACTTAGCAACCGCCGGCCAGATGACCCTGTCCATCGACTACTTCAAGATTGAAATCGAAGATCTCATCGACACCGTCGATCGGCAAACCTCCGTCGATTTCTGCTTCAATGCTGCTGATTTCCCGAACGAGTTTTGCGAGTTCTTGGTCCGAGACACCACGGATCAGGTCGTGGGACTGGGTGAGCTCATCGAGGTGAACTCCGGTTTCGTGAACGAAGGCACGTGGGAAACCGAAGGCGTGGACGTCTCGCTGCTATGGGGTTGGGACATGCAGGACTGGATCCAAGCAGTCCCTGGTGAAGTCTCATTGCGGCTGAACTACACGCACTTGCTTGGTTTCACCGAGAAGAAATTTGGCGAGACAGACGAATTGGAAGGAGAGGTCGGTTATCCGGATGATCGTTGGCAGACCGCTCTCGTCTATTCGGTTGGCCCGGTGATGGCGACTTGGGAGTGGAATTACATCGCGGACTCTGTCGCTGATAAGAGCAACCCGGTGTTCAACTTCGACGTGGGTACCTTCAGCACACACGATTTGCAGGTATCGTACAATTTCTCAGAGGGTGGCCTATTGAGCGGCACAGCGTTCGAAGGGACACGCTTGTATCTCGGCATCAATAACATCTTCGACGAGGATGCGCCGATCATACTCAGCGGTGTGCCGGGCAATACGACAGGCACGGATACAAACGCCGACGTCTATGACCCTATCGGTCGTTCCTGGTATGCGGGTCTGAACATCTCCTTCTAGCTTAAAAACATCTTCGATACGCGATCAAAGGCGGACCTCTAAGGTCCGCCTTTCTTATGCTCCTTCT
>JAICPY010000076.1 GCA_025929585.1 Steroidobacter sp. | reverse complement strand
TCCCTAATGCTTGCGGCATGTGCGATCGGGATCGGGCGTGCTGCGGGGGAAAAGGAACCGTCTGACTTCCGAATAGTTGTGTCGTTCGATAGAACAAAGGACGAAGTGGTGCTTAAGTGCACAGCGGGTTGCGCTTGGACGGAGCTCACATTCGGGTGCGAGGAAGAGCAACAGTGTTCCTCCGCGATCGATGCCAGCGGGATCACCGACTAGTCATCAAGGAGAAGCATTGTGGACAACAAGCTAAGTGAGCTACGTGAACGGTACGCGAGGCAACATCTCCCCCGCTTTTTTTTGGGAGGGGTGGACGACAAGCAAAGTGAGATCCGCGAACACTACCTTGGCGTTGGGGTAGCACTGGGCACGGCAGTTGGCGTAGCTCTTGGCGCTGGTCTCGGAGTTGCCTTTGGCAACCTGGCATTAGGTATCGGCGTTGGCATCGCCTTGGGCGTTGCGGTCGGCTTGATCCTAGGCAACAAGCACGCCAAGGCGGTGCAAGAACCATCGAATGCCGATGGCAGCCGTGATGCCTAACGAGCGAAGAGAATCCGCGTTACCGCCAGGGATGTCGAAAAACCTCCAGAAATTGGTCATCGTCGAGATGCTCCTGGGATTCGTACCGCTCGGTATCGGCTGGGCGCTGTTAGCTCTACTGAGCCTCTTCCAGATGACGATGATCGGGTCTGCAAATTTTCACTGGGGATCGCTCGCCTTCATGGTTGGACTTTGCGTTGCAGGTGCAATTGGCGGAGTCGCACTTAACGCGATCCGCGTTTTCGTGTTCTACGAACGTAAGCGGCTCATTCCGAGAACAAGGATGATCGTCTTCTGTGCTATCGGTATTGTTACGCTGGCGGTGCTAGCGGCGCTTTCAATTCCCAGCATGGTGGGCGAGAGTGCAGACTATTTCGGAGTTGTGTACGCGGTCCCTCTCTTATGTGCGTTGCATCTGCTGTGGCTCGGTCGATCCTACTTCACGGACCGCTAACAGCCGTTGCAGCCGATCGCGCGCGAAAACATGGCTCCAGCTGAACGAGTGCCGTTAGAACTCAAGAAGCAGAAACCCAAAGGTGCTTTGTGACTCCTCGACAGTACGATTTGCTCCTGACCAGATTGCAGAAGATCACGCTTGTGATTCCGTTGATCATGTTTACCGTGCTCCCTTTGGTCTTCCTGTTGTTGTTCGTTTTTGGCCCGGTAAATTTCGAGCAAATACCTTCGGAGACTCAGCCGTCGTTCTTCCCTCTTTTTCCGCTGTTCTTTTTCTTTGGATTTGCGGGATTCTACGCTTGGTCGGTGCTGTCGCTGCCCTACCGAATATCCGTCACGCATGATCAAAAGATTCTATTCAGGTCCTTTCTGAAATCGCGTTCCGTACGAGTGTCGGAACTGCTCTCGATCGAACCTGCCCACCTAAACGTTCAAGCCGGCATCTCTGGGTATGTGGTTAAACACCAAAATGGAAAGATTCGCTTCCCTGGCCAGTTCACCGGTCAGTACATTCTGCTGTACGAGTTGAAGCAAGCGAATCCCGGGTTGGAAATAAAAGGGTGCTGAAGAATCACGCAACAAACGCTTCGAGAGAAAGGCAAGGCCGGAGGATGCAACGGGACGGTACTCGTCGCATTGGCCGGTGGCTCGGCGGCGGTATGTTTATCGGCTTGGGGCTGTTCACCGCGTTTTCGGGGATGCGTGGTGACAAGTAGACCCACCAAACGCGTCCAGGCAACGTTCGTAAAGCCCCGCGTGCCTGACGCGTAGCGTTAGTCCATCCGAGAGCACACATGCAGCGTACCGTTCCGATTCTGCACATTGACAATTACGAAGACGCGAAGGCCTTTTACATTGACTGGCTTGGTTTCGAGATCGACTGGGAGTTTCGATTGGAGCCTACCTTCCCGGTCTATATGCAGGTGTCTCGCGCTGGCCTCGTGTTCCATCTATCGGAGCACAAGGGAGGCAATTTTGGTCCCGCTATGTGCCACGTAGATGTCGATGACTTGGACGCTCTAATGGCGGAGTGGAAAAGCCGGCGTCCGGATTTCACTCAGGAGATTGAGATCGCACCATGGAATGCCAAGCATATTTCCCTCAAGGACCCGTTCGGAAATACGTTGGGCATCAATCAAGACTTGGCCACACCACCAGAGACCTAACGAATCCATGCAGGCGACGTGCGAGAGCACGCCGCCGATGGATAGCGGCTTACTACCAAAATCATGAGCAACGCACTAACGCTCTTCTTGCTGTTTCTCGTGTTCTATCTCGTGCCCTTATCACTGATGTTCGTTCGCCGAATCTGGATAAAGGTCTATTTCGCTATTGTCCTCGCGGCGGTTTTTTTGCTCGGTTACGAGGCGCATGTCGCATTGAAGGCAGAAGATGATTGCAGAGCGGGCTGCGCTCTCGCTATCAGCGCAATGTTCTTAACCATTGCAACAGTGATCTCGGGATCACTGTTGGCGATGCTGTCAGCATTGGGCTTCAAGAAATGGCGTGCGTTTATTGCTAGCAATACAGATGTCATATGAAAGAGAAGCCGAACAAGCCTTTGGGAGCGAGTCGCGCAAAACCGCTCCCGCCTCACGCAAACATTGGGCTGCAGCGTATATAGCTGAGTTGTATAGAGGCAGATTCGCATGATTGACCACACCGGAATCGGCGTTGCCGATGTCGCCCGATCAGCCGCTTTCTATGATGCAGCGCTCGGAGCGCTGGGCATGAAGCGGGTTATGCAGTTGCCCGAGCACGACGGAGCGGATGCAGTAGGCTACGGAGTCGAATTCCCAGTATTCTGGATCGATCGATTCCATCCGCACGGCGCTAAACAACACACTGCATTCGTAGCAAAGAACCGAGCAGGCGTTGACGAGTTCTATCGCGCCGCGCTGCAGGCAGGTGGCACCGACAATGGTGCTCCTGGCATGCGCCCGCCATTGCGGGGAGGCGGGCGCGGTTATTACGCGGCATACGTACTTGATCCAGATGGCAACAACATCGAGGCCACGTTTCGTGGTGAGTAGGGTTCTGCGGTCCAACAAGCCGTTGCAGCCGATCGCGCGCGCAAACGCGCGTTCCGGCGAAGCGCAGCGTTAGGCTGATGGAACTTCTCATATGCATCCGACCATTCATCATCTCAGTGCTTTTTGTTGGTTAGCTGCTTTAGCAAAAGGAGGACGGGATGGAAACGCAGGAACTACACCGAGGTCGACTGGTCGATCACATTCAATTGGTCGTACGAGATCTTTCCGCCGCTAGGCGATTTTACACGGGCATCTTCGAGAGCCTGAATATTCCCATCGGCGGCACCGCCGACGATTACTTTTGGGCAGACGAGTTGTTTATTTCCACGTCCGAAAGTAAAGCCGCGCAAGGACATTTAACCGGTCGGCATCATCTCGCTTTTCAGGCGGAAAGCCGAAACATGGTGAACTCGTTCTACAAAGCTGCATTGGCCAACGGCGGAAAAGATAACGGCTCACCTGGAGAGCGCCCGCATTATCACCCAGGGTACTACGCCGCGTTCGTTCTCGATCCGGACGGTAACAATATCGAAGCCGTATACCACGGCGAGGCAAAACGCAGTGCTAGGTCTGTACGCATTACTTTCTAAATCGTCGGCGCCCTTAGCTGGCTTGGTGAAATCCCATTCCTGCCGAGGAAGTGTTCGAGCGCGTTGCTAGCTTCTCAAGCAATGAAGCTGCGGCGCAAACATGGCGTTAGCTCTTACCGAGAACATGTCCGCGGACCGAGAAACCTTCCAGAGAATCGCCAAAGGCTGCCATTCCGAGGCCGCTATATTCCATGTGCTCGCGGCGCCGGGGTTTTCGCGACTGGGTCTTCGGCTTGCCAACAATCCTCATCAGAGAATCGGGCGCTTCAGTTATTCCAGCGCGCTATATGAACTGAACACTGGCCTCTCGCTTTCCATAGGCGTGGATCTGGCGGACAGCAATGCGCTGACGATGACATTCGGCCGCAAGTGGTTCTTCAATGGCCAGCTCGCGAGCCTATCAAACAGCTACTACTTCTTCGCACGGCTGGTTGGTATCGACCTTCCGCGGTTCTACGAGTTGGGGTTCCAGGAACAAATCATCGAGCCGTTTCGGACAGCGATAGCAGACATAGAACGGTCGTGGGCCACCGTCCTCGCAGGGCTGAGCGATTCGGTAATCGAGAAAGCCGAGGGGGAGAGGTTCGGGGCTATCGAGCAGCTTCGATATCATCGCGAGATGAACCCAAACGGAGTGGTTACGGTTGGAGAACTGCGTGCGACAACTAACAGCTAACAAGCGCGTCGAGGACGTGCTCGGTGGACACCCAAGTCGCGTAAGCGTCCGGCTTCCGCTCGCGGCTCACGCAGAACGTAGGGTGTCAATCGGATGAGCGGATATACTTAGATCGCGCTGATGGAGGCCGTCCATAAATCGCTTCGTGACGCATTCAAGATCTTACCAGCGACAGGAATGTTCGTCTGGTCGTATGAGGCGCACCGTTTCGCCTGCCCGCCCGACAGAGAAAAGCCGGAGTACTACACGCACATTAGTATCGATGCTTTTGCGGGACGATCCCTCGATAAGGCCATCGTCAACAATCCCGAACCGTTTGGAATTCCAAAGAATCACGTAAAGATACTGCTGCGCGAAATCTCGAAGGAGAATTGGGGCATCCGCGGCGGGCAAGCAGGTTGTGACGTGGAATTGGGATTCAAAGTTGAGGTTTAGCCGGTGCTCTAACAAGGCGATCAACGCGGACGGCAAACTCGACGCTTCTTCGGCGCCCACGGTCGTCTCCAACGAGTTTTTCGATGTTGCGGAGACCGCGATAGTCCTCGCAAGTAGGGTTGGCGAACATGCTCCGGAATACGAGAATGCGTGCGCCTCGTCGGATCTACTGATCCTTATACCCTCGGAGAATGGAATGTCTGATCTCGTGGCTTACGTGCGGAAGAACCACATCGAAGTGCTTAACCTGAAGGATGGGAAAGCATCTGCGGGATCGGCGTCGTTCACGACGGCAAGGCTGCTCGTCGGAAATTTTCCAGAAGCGGAGGTGCTGCTTAAAAGATTACTCAAAGAGGTTGCCTCGAGCGGATTCTTCGCAGCCGCACCCAGACTAGTGATTCAGCCTTTGGAGATGACGGAGGGAGGGCTGAGCGTGGTTGAAGAAAGAATCTTCCTAGAGCTTGGCGCCAGCGCTGGGGCGAGGCACGTGAAGGTGCATGTAGGCGAGAAGCTCAGCACCCAGGCGGCCGCCGCTTTGCTGGACGGTCGCGTATGAAACCTAACAAACAATTGCGTCGAGGCGGTGAACCTCAGGCTCGCGTTGACGTTGCGTGTTCGCGCGGTTCATTGTTGCCGTTACGTGCCTGAGGAGTCCCTAACATGTCGAAGCGTCTTGCCTCGTGCAGTTGTGGTCAGCTGACGGCTGAGGTCACCGGCGATCCTGTGCGAATCTCCATCTGTCACTGCTTGGCCTGCCAGCGCCGCACCGGCAGCGTTTTCGGAGAGCAGGCCAGGTTTCCTCGCGAGAATGTGTCGATCTCAGGCGACTCAACCGAATACGTCCGTGTGGGCGATGAAGGTCCAGGTGCCAGGTTTCATTTCTGCCCGAAGTGCGGCTCGACCGTTTACTACGAGCTAATGGGATTGCAAGCGTTCATTGCGATCCCCGTTGGGGCTTTTGCAGATCCGCACTTCCCGTCCCCGAGCGTCTCTGTCTACGAGTCGCGAATGCACCAATGGGTCGTGCCACCAGCAGATGCCGAGCACATTCCATGAGGCAAGATGGGCTGAGAGTGCAGATGGAAATGGCGACGCCACACATGATTTCAAGTCATAGGAGCGTGAGATGTACGTTCTGATCGTGATCTTCTTTCAAGGCGGCAGCACTTCTCCGAGTGATGGGTTCAGTCAGGAGTTCGCCACGCGTGATGCGTGCTACTTCGCAATGAACGAAACGAAGAAGGCGGTTCAGAGCATCGGCCGCGATCGCCTGGTCATACACTGCGTAAGCAAGGACAGAGCGCAGTCCTGATCCGTGAGCACTCGGTTGTCACGCGTCGATGGAATAGACAACTGCATCGAGTTTGAGCGTGATGCGCGAGCGATTTGCGAAACGTCTATGTTGTTGCTAGTGGCTCATTCGCGGCGTTTCGCTTGAAGGACAACTAGAGCAAGGAAAACGACCTATGAAGCAGACGAAAGCAACCATTCACCGAAAGGGCCAAGTGTGTGTCCTCGGAAGTGCAGAGCCTGGATCAGCGGCATATGAACTAGCCGGTTCTGCTGGTGAGTTGCTGGCGCGGTCGGGTATCACGCTGATAAGTGGCTGCGGAAGTCCGGCCACTCGCGTAGCGGCGGAACGCGCCCTCGCGGTCGGGGGCCGTGTCGTCAGTATCGTGCCGGGTGACGACATCAATCTGCAGAACTGGCCGTGCAGCGTATTGATCCCGTGCGGAATGGGCGACGCTCGGAACTTGTTGATGGCGCTAGCTGGTGATGCGTGTCTCGTGATCGGCGGGCGCGCTGGTACGATCTCGGAAGTGTGCCTGGCGTGGTTGCATCATCGACCGCTCCTGCCGCTCACCGGATGCGGAGGATGGTCGGAACAGTTGCAGCAGAATCCTCCCGACGAGCGTCGCAACTCGAAGATACTGCCGTGGAGCTCGATTGACGAGCTAAGGAGCAAGCTCGAGGAATTGGGCATCATCAAAGATGGATCGTCCGGCGATGGCTGAACCAGCGCCGCACGCGACGTGTGTAAATTTCTCTGTGTAACTGATCTCAGGGTAGTCTCTGAACAGGAGGCTACGAATGACGAAGAAGAGCAAGACTAAGAGCAAGGCGGACGAACTGTCGGATGAGCGTCGGGGTTGGTCGGTCCTCTCGATCGGCCTGGCCCGAGAAACAACGCAAGCGGAGGTCGGTCATGCCGGATGTGAGTGAGCAGGTCACAGTTAGTTTCTTGCAAGATTTCGCCGATGCGTGGAATCGCCACGATGCCGATGCTCTGATGGCGTTCATGACTGAAGATTGCGTTTTCGAAGCCTCTGCGGGTCCCGACATTTTCGGCACACGATATGTGGGTCGCGAAGCTGCGCGAGCCGGTTTCGCCGAGGTCTGGGCGACCTTTCCTGATGCTCACTGGGACAATGCGCGTCATTTTGTCTGTGGAGCGAGAGGCGTCTCGGAATGGACGTTTACGGGAACGCGTGTAGACGGCACGCGCGTTGAAGTTACTGGCTGCGATCTGTTTACGTTTCGAGACGGCAGGATTGCGCTGAAGAACTCCTACCGCAAGAATCGCCCCGCTACGAAGGCTGTACGTTGACTAGAAAGCAGCTACGGCAGGGAGATCGCACTTGCTCAAGAACCGTAAGAACATCAACAGACCCGTGTACACCACGTACGAAACGCACGCATGCGATCGGTAGCGTTAGAGTCGCAGAAGGAAGAGGAATGAGAGCGCTCATCGTCATTGCGTGTCTATGTGTACCTTTCTGCGCCCAAGCCGCGGAGTCATCCGTCGCAGGATTCATTTGTGATGTGGTTACCGATCGGGAAGAGCGAGCACAGTGTGTGGAGCGCGCTTCAGTAGTAACAAGGCAAGATAGAACTATCGTCCACGAGGGCAGCTTCCCATGGATTTCGACCATCTGGCCTTTAGGCTGGTGGATTCTGTATTACGGTTTTGGTCTGCTGATCGGCCGGTACATCTACCGCGACGCTAAAGAACGTGAATGGGTATTCCTAGGTATTCGCCCGCTATGGTGGAGCGCTGTGGCGCTGTTTCAGCCGGCGATGGGCTTGCTGGTTTACTGGGCGGTGCACTACTCGAAGCTCGCGCAAAGCTACCATGAGGCTAGATCTTCTGCGGCGAGCGCACCGCCAGCATGAGCGCGACTTTAACAAGCCGTTGTAGCCGATGATGCCAAGACACCCGTTCAGTAGCAGAGGAGTGGAGCCATGATCGAGCTTTTCTTAGTCCTCTTTGCAATCAATCTACTTGGTCTCATCGCTTGCAACAGGCTCGCTAAAACTAGGGGCTCGAAACACGTGACCTTCTGGACGACAATGGGCGTTCTTTTCGGGCCGCTACCGATTCCGCTCATCCTTTGGCTCAATCCCGCACGTTCTACGAACCGAGCGTCTCCTGCATAGAACATGAAGAGGATGGGTGTCGAAGTCGTCGTTTCCGTCGTTCTCGTGTCGAGCTTGGGCGCATGTGGCGTGACAGCCCCCGCGGATAATGACGCGGTGCCTATCATCGAGACTAGCGACGTCGATCGCTTCTACGAGGTCTATGACGATGCGAACGGGCGCCCGACGGCGGAAGCATTGCAGCGTCGCTATCTCGATCCGGGTTCGGATGGGCTGCATGAACTCGCGCGGATGCGTAACGTCACCGGCCAGTCGATTGCCGATGCGATTGCGAAACGGCCGGAGATCTATTCGGAAGCGAGGGATTGCACCAATGTTCTACCGCGTGTGCGTGAAGAACTGGCGGTCGCACTGCGCAAGCTCAGAGACCATTATCCCGAGGCGCGCCTTCCGCCGATTACGATCGCGGTGAGCCGAGGCAAGCCCGTGGGCGTCGGCGGACGCGACACGGGCGTGCAGATTGGCCTCGAGGCGTTGTGTGCAACCGACTGGATCAATCCCGATATCGAAGATCGGTTCGTCGGCGTCATCGTTCATGAGTACGCCCACGTCCAGCAAGCCGTGCCTTTTTCCGAGTTGGAGAACGCCACCATCCTTTCAGCGTCGCTCGAGGAAGGTGCGGCCGAGTTCATGACGGAACTGACCACAGGCTCCATCTCCTTCTCCTATCTGAACGGGCTGATCGCGGGACGTGAAAGGGAAATCGAGACTGCATTCGCTGCCGACATAGATAAAAGCGACCTTTCGGACTGGCTCTACAACAGCACGCCGGAAAAGCCGGCCGATCTCGGTTATTGGGTTGGCTATCGCATCGTCAAATCGTATTACCATCACGCCGACGATAAGCACCAAGCGATTCGAGAGATTCTCGAGATGACGAAGCCTGATGAATTCCTCACCAAGAGTGGTTGGCGGCCCGGCATCGCGCTCGAGTAGGTGCAAGCAACGGATCACTCGCCTAGTCTCATGGCTGTTCGAGTTTGTCTTCGGCAGGCGGTCAACTATGGATATTGCACTCAGAGCGATCGGACATGTGGAATCACCGTTGCGCACCAGGGAGAAGGCGCCAAAGCAAGGAGAAGAAGGTTCGCCGCTTGCCGTGCTCGTGTTCGAGGAGTCAGTGAAGGATGCGCTTGGTGATATTCAAGTTGGCGACAAATTGCTCCTGCTAACTTGGCTGGATCGTGCCGATCGGCATGTTTTGCGAGTTCATCCGCGGGATGATCCAGCAGCCGCGTTACGTGGCGTCTTCAGCACGCGATCTCAGGATCGACCCAATCCGATCGGCGTTCATCGGGTGACGGTGGTTTCCATTGTCGATCCACTGCACTTTCAGGTTCGAGATCTCGAAGCATTCGATCGCACGCCGATAGTCGACGTGAAAGCGACACTCGAAGGTTTCATCGAATGAGAGGCGTTGCAACAACACCTTGCACGTTCGACCCAAAAATGTCGTACAGAAGTTCGAATGCGCGGACTTCGATCCCTACGGGATGTGGCAGAGGAAGCTGTTCATCGTCGACAGTCCGTATGAGATACATTCACTCGCACCGTAAGCAACTGCCAATTTTGGTTGGTCGTCGCAGCCCGCGCAGCCGGTGCATGCCGGATTCCCATCGACAGTGCGCCTTGGTTCGCGGTTTCAGGCACCGCCTTGGATACCAGAACACATGAGAGCTTCGAGTATTTGGCGCCCATGGTTCGTTTGGATCATCGGCGGAGCAGCTTTGGGCGTGCTGATGCGAGTGCTATTCGGCGCAATACCAGAGCGCTTTTCGGGGCCGATGTCCATCGCCTTCTTAGTCGGGACGCCCGTGGCGGCTGGGGCCCTCACTATCTACGGCACGAGACACATTACGACTTCTTGGGCTTTCGTGATCTTCGGCCCTTGGGCAACAGTGGCTCTGATGATGCTTGGTTGCGCGCTCGCGCTGCTGGAGGGCTCGATCTGTATCGCGCTGCTAACGCCTCTCTTTCTCGTCTGCGCGAGCATCGGCGGTATCGCAATGGAGGGCATGCTTCGATTGTCGAAAGTGCGGCAATCTCATCTCAAGGTTGTGGCGTTGCTCCCAATAGCTATATTCGCAGCGGAGGGTTCGATGCCCCATCGCACTGAGGAACGCGAGCTTCGAAGCACCATCTTGGTCGAAGCACCGCCGAGCATTGTCTGGAAAGAAATCCTGAGGGCAACGGCAATTCATCCAAGCGAGTTGCCTTTCAGTCTTGTGCATTTCATTGGAGTGCCTCGGCCTGTGGAGGGGATCAATATCCAGAGCATCGACGGTGAGGTCCGCTACTCGACGTGGGAGCGGGGCGTGAAATTCCGGGCCGTCGTAACAGAGCGAGCAGAGCAGGAGTCGATCACCTGGCGCTACGTCTTCGATGAAGAATCATTTCCAGAAGGCGCTATGGACAAGCACGTGGAGATTGGCGGCCGCTACTTCGATATCAGCGACACGACGTTCAACTTGAGTCCCACCCCGGAAGGGCAAACAGAGCTTCAGATCGTCGCTCATTACCGCGTGACAACCCGAATCAACTTCTATGCGATTCCCGCGGCGACCCTCCTCGGGAAGGATTTCATCGACACGCTGCTCGGCTTCTACAAATATCGTAGCGAACGTTCCGAGCACGTGGGAATGTCGACAACCATGGCAAGCGATCACGCGCACAATCGTGAACTCCTTTCGATGGGCGACCTCTGAGCCGCGAGATTGTGTTGCATGCTTGCGGAAAAAAGAGGCGCAGCAGCGTGCAAGCGTCGCGGAACATGAGTATCAACTGGGCTCAAAAGTACAAATGGCTACTGTCCAAAGCGTAGATCAGATCCTTCGTGTCGATCATGCAGGGGAGTGTGGGGCTATTCGCATTTATCGAAGCCAGATTGCAGTTGCACGCATTCTGCATCCCGGATGTGTTCATGACCTAAGTAGTATGTTGGAGCACGAGTTGCGTCATTTTAAAACGTTCGATTCGCTTCTGAAGGCACGTGGTATTCGTCCATGCTATGCGCTGCCTCTATGGATGATCGGTGGATGGATGCTTGGGTCGTTTACAGCGTTGCTAGGAACGAAGGCGATTTGGGTATGTACTGCAGCGATCGAGAACACGGTCAATCAGCATCTGGACCATCAAGTCGCGGTACTTTCTACGGCGGATCCAGAAGCTTTGGCCGCAGTGGAATCGATTCGCCGTGACGAAGAGGAGCATGAGGACCATGCAGTCAAGAACGGGGGCGAAGGCCGGGGTCTTTACCGAATGCTGCGCTGGGTGGTGAAGGGTGCCACAGGTCTTGCCATATGGCTTTCAACCAAGCTTTGAGTGCCGTGTAGACGCTCTCGCTCTCGCTCTTGCTCGCGGCTTGCGCGCGGCGTTAACCTGAAAGCAAATGAATCTCATGCCCTCTTCAAACATGATTCAGTACGGCTCGCCCATTTTGCTGGCTGATGCGAAGTTAGTTGTTGCCGCGGCGGAGCAAGAGGCGCTGGCGAACGATCTAGCGGTGATCATTGCCGTGGTCGATAGCGCTGCTCAACTGGTGCTGCTGCAACGGCTCGATCACGCCCAATTTGGGAGCGTCGCTGTAGCGATTGCAAAGGCGGAAACCGCTGTCCGCTTTAAGAGGCCCACGAAAGCATTCGAAGACGCGCTTTCGCAAGGAGGAGTCAATCTTCGGCTGCTGACACTATCCGGAATCACGGCAATCGATGGCGGCATCCCATTGTTGCGGGACGGCAAGCTCGTAGGAGCGATCGGAGTGTCCGGTATGCTTCCGCATCAGGATGCGCAAGTGGCATTAGCCGGGGTGAATGCCTATCACAACGCTCCTGAGTGAATACGACAGATCTCATCGACCACGGATCGGAGAATGCGCCATGAGAATGAATGAGCTCATACCGATGCTTCCTGTGAAAAGCATATCGGCAAGCGTCGAGTTCTATCAGAAGCTCGGATTCAGCGTTGAGCGAAGGAACGATGATTGGGGCTGGGCGATGCTCTGCTTTGACGACTGTCGTCTCATGGTGGATCAATCGATCAACCTTCACCGCGACGAACCTCGCCAATCCGTCGTCTACCTATATCCTGAGAACATCGTGGAATATCACCAGCAGGTGCGAAGGAATGGGCTGGTTGTCCCAGACTTGGATGTCACGTTCTACGGCCTAACAGAGTTTCGACTCGACGATCCAGATGGCAACCGGCTCTGGATCGGCCAGAACAAGTCAGCCGGAGCGTAGCTATTTATGCATGTGCACTGCTGAGACACAAAGATGATCGCCGACGCTGCCTCACCGCAGCTGCGCTTTGGATCGCACACAACATCGTGAATCGTCGAACAACGATCGATCTTGCGTATGGATATCGACCCTGGAAACGTGCCTGATCCACCCCATCGCTCGTCCGAAAGCGAAAGGCGTGTCGACCGGCGAAAAATCGCCGCCGCGATAGTCGCGATCGTGATCACCGGTGCTCTACTGCTGCCGTTACTGGATCGCGCGCATGAGGGTGGCTGGCTGGAGCCTCTCGCGATCGTATTCTTTCTAGTGCTCGTGATCGTATTGGCGTTGACGGAGTTCTCGAAACAAAAGCGCTAGACGAAGCGAAACTCTGCTAATTCGCGTCGGGTTTCTCGCCGATGGCGATTCTCAAATCATCGATCGACTGCAAGCTGCCATGCAATGGTGCGATTCGTTCGACATCGAGCGCGAGACGCTCGATGTTGTCGTACAGGTTGACCCAGTACGGATTCGGCGTCTTGCCCGCGCCACTCGGTGCAGGCGTCCAGGCATCACCTTGCACGAGCAGCTTCTGCCTGGGTAGAAAGATCATAGAGAAGGCAGTGCTATGCCCGCTGCCGTTGATTTCGTGCACTTCGATCGCACGCTCGGGATCCGCAAGCACGAGTTTGCGCGTGTACGGTTTGAAGTTCGGTTCGCGTTTGGACAGCGAGAGTCGATCTGGATTCAGTGTCCTTGGTGCTTGCCACGCTTCTTTGAAGTAGGCGACGTTCGGTGCGGCGCTCACGATGAGCGCCCCTTCATTGGCGTAGGTGCGTAAGCCGCCAGCATGATCGAAATGGATGTGTGTATTGATGACGTGCGTAATGGGTTTGTTCGGAATCAACTCATGGATTTTCGCGATGACTGCCAACGAACGCGCCTCGTTGAGCGGGGCTTCCACGACTACGACGCCGTGCTCTTGTTCGATGATGACGCTGTTGTGTGAGACGCCAGTGAAATAGAAAATGCCCGGCGCGAGCTGCGCAACGGTGATCTGCGATACCGAAGGCGTGGGATTCTTCGAGATTTCAGCGGGAACAGTAAAGAGTGTCGCCGTGTTGACCCGTACTTCGCTGACGGTGAGCTCATACCACGGAAATCCACCGGCAATCCGTTCGATGCGGCTTGGAAATGGAACGCCGTTGAAGCTCCGATATTCTGCGAATCGCCATTCGATCGGTGTGTCGCCGAGAACAGGCGAGTCCATCCAAGTGCGCACACGTACAACCCGGCCGTCGGCATCGATCATGCCTTCGTAACGATACTGACCAAGGGTGAATGTCACTTGATCGCCGTCCGCTGTGTGCTTCACGTTGGCAGAGTGATCCTGGGCGGCTCGGATGAAGCCTTGCGGCGTAGTCCAGATTTCCGCAGTGCGTTCAGCTAGATTGGCTGGAATGGCCGTCGCGCTTCCATCCGCGGCGATGTTCCATGTAATCCCATCGACCATGTACTGATCGAGTTTCTGTTCAACTGGAGCAGGTCTAAGACGGTCGGGCTCGACCTTCTGCCATCGTGCATAGCGCGAATGCAGGGCACCACGTGCGAAGTCTAGCGTCGCGATATAGTCTTTGACCTCGAACGCGGGCCAAGGCAGGCCCGGGCCGGGCGCTTGGCTGAATTGGTAATACGTTCCAGCGGCCTCGAACTCTAGACTCTCGATTTGTTCGGCGCGAAGATGATTTGCAGCGCGTTGTAGTGCATCTGGTGCCGCCGCTGCCGCGGTTTTAATAGTCGAGCACAGCAACAGGAAAATCGTCGGTGGAATTCGATGCCGGAACTTGTTCATTGGGTCCTCGTCAAGATCTCATGTGGTTCCATGCTTCTACGCAGTTGCGTACTTTCTTTTCTCGCCGATGTTCTAAACGGATAAGCGAGACGCATGTTATCGACCGAGGCTTCAAGTGCATATGACACCCGTGATTTCTTCACGCAGCGCGGCCATCGAAATGGTGCGGTCGCAACGCCTCTGCGCAGCCAGTCCCATCGTTCCGCTCTCCCGCTAGGTCAAGGACACTGTAGCTTCAGCTTCGCAACCACTTTGGAATAAAGTCCTTCGATGATCGATCCAACGCTTGCCAGTGCACCCCTCGATAGCCTCGTAATTCGGCCGGCATGCGAAGCTGATGTAGCGGCCATTGCCGAGATCTATAACTACTACGTCCGCGAAACCGTCGTCACGTTCGAAGAGACAGAAGTTCCACCTAGTGAAGTTCAAGAAAGGATGGCGGACGTGGCCAATGCCTCCCTTCCGTGGCTCGTTGCACTCGCAGGCGGCGAGCTTGTCGGTTACGCCTACGCAACCCGATGGAAGGGGCGCTCCGCGTATCGCTTTTCAGTCGAGACAACTGTGTATCTGAAGGCGAACTTCATTGGGCGCGGGATCGGTGCTCAGTTATACATGAGTCTGCTTACGCATCTGCGGGAGGCGAGCTTACATACCGCCATCGGTGGCATTGCTCTTCCAAATCCGGCGAGTGAGGCGTTGCATCAGAAACTCGGATTCCGAAAAGTGGCACAGTTCGCCGAGGTGGGCTTCAAGTTCGGTCGTTGGATCGACGTCGGCTATTGGCAGCTCACACTATAGTGGGGGCCATGAACCAAGGGCATTTAGTTGAGTGTTGACGGTTGACCGTTGCCGGCCAGATGAAGACGGCGCTCTCCCTGTCAACCGTCAACCGTCTACATGCAGCTTAGCTAAGCAGCTAGCAATGCAAATCGGAAGCGGCTTCTATACGCAAACTTTAGTGAGGTTCGAAAGATGGCAAGTAAAGATACGAGAGACATCGAGAAGGGGTACTCACACGTGGAGTACGCCGCGAAGTTACGACGACTTGCGGATGCGATCGAACGTTCCGAGCGCTTCGAGATCCAGATCGCCGGACAGCGAATCTATGTACCGGTGCGCGCCGAATTCAGCATCGAGCACGAAGTCTCGGAATCCGAGGAAGAGATCGAGTTTCAGATCAAGTGGAAACGGGAGTGAAACCTGACAACTCGTCAGGACGTTTCGCGAGTGGTACGTAGCAGTGCTTGAAGTTGCGGCCAATCTACCGGCCGGACCAGGTGGGCGTCGAATGCGGCGTGTCGAGTGCGATCGCTGCTAGAGACTTGAGCGAGCAAAGCTCGCTTACCGCGCCGCGCCGCTCTGGCGGCGCTCGCTATTTCAGCCGGATCGCAGTCCGAAAGGTCACTGTCGAACAGCACGATATGAGGCGAAAAGCTCGCGAGGGTTCCAAGTAGTTGAGCGCCGCTGTAAATCGTCTTTGCCTCGTGCCCTTCGAGCTGCAAGATCATTGCGAGGCTATCGGCGGCATCCTGGTTGCGATCTGCAATCAGTACTCGCAGCGGCATATCGTCAGCGGCGCCCTCGCTTTGCGCGGAAGCTTCTTGCGCCGAAGGCACGGTCATCGAAACGGTGCGGGCTTCTCCTGTGTCTTCTATGTGAAGCTCGCTGCCTTCTTCCGTGAGCAACGAAACTAACAACTCCGTGATAGAGACCGCTTGGGTTGAAGGTTGCTCGGGCCTCCTGTTTACCGATCTCATACGCACTTCGAACTTAGTGCGGTGAGCTTGTCGAAATGCCGTGATCTCCAAACTATCATCCGAATTCAGATGATCGAGAGCGTCGAATAACACACCAAAGACCACGCTTCGGATTGTCGCCTTGCGTGCATGAATAGGCAGGTCAGGGTCGATGTGTATCTTGCCTTTTGCAATGCCGCGTTCATGACGCAAGGTCTGCAGAACTTCTGCAAGCAGGGCAGACAGATCGAAGGTCTCCGGTGCTCCCGGCGGATCTGCGATATCACTCAGAAGTTTTCGAAAGGTGTTCTGCAGGTTGCCGAACTGTTGTTGCAAAAGATTGATGCACTCTTGCGGTGAGACTCGCACGATGCCTGGATTGGCGACGCACTTTGAGAGGAGCTCCAGTCCGGAATGGATGCTCTGTACGGCATTGTTCATGTCGTGATTGAGCGTGCGCCGGCAGCGCTCGAGGATCTGCGCCCGCAACGCGCTCGCGTGGAGCGAGCGCTCGTCCAACCGAAACTTCGTGTCTCCTGAAGGATTCATTGCATGGTCGTAGTAGTAGTTATGTAACGCTTCGCGAGCACCAGCCGGCGCAGGCCGAGGAGACAACGAACAGCCGCGACAAGTTACTCGCGCATCGCGATCAGGGCAAGCCTACGTTGGCCGATGCATTGTGGTCGGCTCGGCCGAATAGGGCAATGAGACGTCCCCATTCTTGCACATGCATGTCGGTCGATTCGGACCGAGGTGATTCGCAAATCCACCGCGCTACTTTGAGAGCATTTCGCGAGAACTCGCGGCGCCCCGAGCACAAAGACCCATCGGGCGAGTGCATCGCATCGAGAAGCTGAAAGAGCTCCGCGCGAGTGATCCGCACACGATCCGAAGCGCCTGGTCCCACCGCAAACTGACGAGCGAGGAAGCCGACCGGTGATGCGCGGTGAGGATTGGTGACCAAAATGTCACTGGCCAGCATCCAATGTGTGCCGATCCCTCCACGCGAACGCAAGGCCAATGGCATAGCCAGGTAGTGGAGGTCCAGCTTGGCGGGTTGGGTTGTGCCGATTGCCGTGATGCGCGCCTGTAGTCCGCGCAATAGCGAATCGGTGAGCCCGCCCGCGAGTCGCTCCTTTGCGCCTCCTGTCGCCGTACTGATGCCTCGATCCTGGCGGTAATCGAAATCCGAGGCGGAGGCTTCCAATGCGATGACATGAATATCAGGAAGCGGTGTATCGGTCGGCCAGTCGATGAGCGCGGAATGCAATGCATAGAGTGCAGAGATCAAGCCCAGATTCTCGGTCGCACCACCGTCGGTAACGTAGTAGGAACGCTTGCCTCCACAATCGCGAAAGTTTGCGTCCTCGATGTCTACTCGGGCGTTCGGAAACACCGGCGGAAAATTCGCGTTCAGCGCCGCGGCGGCCGCGACAGAAACCTGCGGGTCCTCGACCAGCACGTAGGGAAGATCAACATCCGGCAACCGCGAGTCGCGGAAACGTGGAAATGCCGCCGTGGCGCGAACGTTCGTAAAAACTAAGCGCGATCCACTGAGGTACGAATAGCTGATGCACTTGCGCGGCGTGTTCGAATGCTCTCGCGGCTGAATTGCGTTGGATAGAACGATGGAGTCCTCGGGCGGATGTCCACTGATGCTGGTATTGAGGATAATGCCGATCCCCGACAGATCCTCAAGTTGCAATGATGATTCGTTCAATCGACGCTCGAAGCTTTCCACGAGAAGCGCGCTCAAGGGTGTTGCGCCGACAAGGCGCCATTCCATTGCACCTTCGATCACATCCTGTATGAACGGCTGAGAAAGTCTGTCTTTCAGTGGGCCCCATTCGCCCGTCTCATAGCTCTGCCCTCGAGGCAAGCGATCGCGGTGCATTGCAAACTCTGCGAGCGCCACGCCGCCACCCGAAACGCCGCTGACGAGCACGACGTCCTCGGTAATACCGAGTTGCGCGAGACCTTCTAAGGCGCTCGCCGTATATAAGGCAGCACGCGATCCGCCTCCCGATGCGGCTACGATGAAGACGGGCCGGCCGGCACGCGCCCGCGCCGAGAGTGCTTCTGCCAAATCGAACGCACCTGTGCCGGGTTGGATGTTCGTGGCAGTCACGACCGTTTCTGTGGAGTAATTGCGATCGTGATGCTGCGAGTACACGGCGAGCACGCTCACCAGCAACAACAGCGCGGCATTCACCAGATTGAAGTACAGCTTGCTGCGCCTATCGATCTCTCGAGCGCCTTCCGCGAGCCGGCGCGCGAGACCTGGTTGCTCCAGTGTTTGTTCGAGCAGCGCGGCGCGCGCGGCTAACGCGGCGAACAGTTCGCTATAGCCATAGGTGTGAAACACCGGCACTGCAGATTTCGCGGTGTCGTACTTTCCGACGACGGCAAATCGGCCGGCTCCATGCAAGGCCAAGTAGCGTCCTTGGGGCGAGACTCTGGCATCGTCGAAATCCTCGATCGCATACGGCGTGTAACCTCGCTTTGCATCCTCAGAGCTCGAGAGCATTGTCAGGAGCTGAACACCGAGTGCCTGATTCACGACGTGCTCGTAGAGCCACAGTAATGCGTAGATCATCACGATCCACATGAAGATGGCGCCGAAAGGAGCTGCCGCGAGCACGGTTGCCACATACTGGTTACCGGAGAGCCGCGCACCGGCCAGTGCAATCACCAACATCGAGACCGCAAACGGCGTGCCCGTCAGAAACCATCGGCGCACATACAACACCATCTGGTGCCAACGTGTGGAGATGGATCCCCATGCCAACAACAGCACGGATAAAGCGAATACTGCGGCACAACTTCCGTAGAGATAACGATCTGGAACGACAATGGCGATCATGGAAGGCATCAGCAACAGCAGCAGAGGCTGATAGACCGCACCGTTGATGATGGCATGCCACACGCGATGCACCGAAAGGTCCGGATCCTCACGTTGCACGAACAACTCACTGCGCCGCAGTGCGGTCACGAAGTCAGCTTTCAGCCGCTCCATCGAGTGCTTCATCAGACGGCGAGCGAAGCGGGCGGCAAGCAATGCGATGATGAACATTGCTGCCGCTGCAAGCGCATAGGTTTGTCGGTACGGCAGACCATCGGCTTCTTTCGCAGAGCTCGATGCGATCACGGTCCAAGTAAGAGCAGCCAACGCAATCGTCAGGATAGGTTGACGTCGCATCCAGAAGATCGAGCCGTTTGCACCACGTCCGAAACGTATGCCAAACCCGATCGCGAGAATCGTGACCAGAAGCAAAGCAATGGAACGCGGGTACCAGCCCGCGGTGTTGCAAAGTTGATCTTGCCGCGCAATGTTTGCGAGGTTCACCGCAATACCGAAGAAAGCTATTACACCGACAGCTACGAAGAGAATCAGGACAGCCCACAAGGTTCGACGACGAAGTGCAGTCGCATTGCAATTAATCAGCCGCTCTCTGCTGCGCTCGAGCAGCGATCTGCCGAAGTACAAAAGAACCCACAAGCTGGCACCGACCGAAACAAGTGCGAGTGCGCCATACATTACGCGCGGCAGCACGTCCCCACCGACTCCGCACAGCGGTGCATGAGTAGGCCCATAGTCGATGAAAACGATCAGGAGCAGAAACCAAACGAAGTGGGCCGAGAAAAGCACTTTTCGCGGCGATATCGTCGGCGTGCCGTCCTCGCCGATGCGATAGAGATGATTGCGATTCGCCTCGTACTCGAGCTTTCGCCAAAAACTATCGACAAGAAAGGGCAGATCTAGGAAGAACGCGGCGAGGATGGAATCGCGACGATTCATGCTTGCGACCCGTCGGTGACGGGTGACGGGTGACGAGTGACGAGGAAGAAGCCTTTCATTTCCTTATCGATCCGCGTGGGTTTGGGATGCGCAGTCTTAGATGCTCGAAAGTACTTGAATCCGCCTGTCAATCTCGGTTCGATAGAGAGTTGCCGGTTGGCAGTTGACAGACAGAAAAGAGAGAACGAACTTTTGCCGTCACCCGTCACCCGTCACCCGTCACCCGTCACCCGTCACCCGTCACCCGTCACCCGTCACCCGTCACCCGTCGAACGCATTCGACTAAAGAAGCTTCGCCCCATTCGGCACCCGCCGCTCCGGGCCGGCGAGCACGATACGTCCTTCGGTGTCGTGAAAGCCAGTGACCAAAACTTCCGAGCGGAAGGGGCCGATTTGTTTGGGAGGGAAGTTGACGACCGCGAGGAC
>JAICPY010000215.1 GCA_025929585.1 Steroidobacter sp. | reverse complement strand
CGTGGGCTCATTTGCCTGACGTTGACGCGAGAGCGTTGCCGGCAGTTGCGGTTGCCGCTGATGGTCACCGAAACGAATGCGGACTATCGGACCAATTTCACCGTCTCGATCGAAGCCGCCGAAGGCGTCACGACGGGAATCTCAGCGCACGATCGTGCGCAAACGATCCGCGCGGCTGTAAAACGAAACGCTCGGCCCGAGGATCTGCGTCAGCCGGGACACATCTTCCCGCTGATGGCACAACCTGGGGGCGTGCTGACCCGCGCCGGGCACACCGAGGCAGGTTGCGATTTGGCGCGTCTTGCTGGCCTAGAGCCTGCGGCAGTCATCGTCGAGATTCTGAATGACGACGGTACGATGGCGCGTCAGCCGGATCTTCAGAAGTTTGCACAACAGCATCAACTGAAGATCGGCACGATCGCGGATTTGATCCGCTACCGATTAGAGAAGGAACGCTCGATCGAACGCATTTCGGAGCAGCAGGTCAACACGGAGTTTGGCCCGTTCCGAATGTATTGCTACGAGGATCACGTCAATCGCACTGTGCATTTGGCGCTGGTGCGCGGCGAGCTGAAAAAGGATTCCGTGCCGTTGGTGCGCGTGCACTTGCGCGACACGCTTCGCGATGTGTTGAGTATTCGAGATGAAATTCTAGGTCAGCCGTTGCGAGCGGCGATGCAAAGAATGGCTCAGGAGCCCGAGGGGGTAATCGTGGTGCTGCGCCCCGATGAGACACCTCGAGATTTGATGGATGCCGTGAACGCAATCAGCCATCGCGACACTTCCGGGAGCACGCACGGGACCCGAGTCTTGCGGACCTACGGCATCGGAGCTCAAATCCTCAAAGATCTCGGTTTGACTCGCATGCGTGTGCTGTCAGCGCCCAAGCAACTTCACGGTCTTTCAGGCTTCGATCTGGAGATCGTGGAGTATGTGTATGCCGCTGATTAAGCGGCACTTGACAGTTGACGGTTGGCGGTTGGCGGTTGACAGCCAGAGTAGACGGGTTGTCTAACCTTCCACTACCGCTAGCCCACGGGATGAGATAAAGACGGAATACGACGCTAGCGCTCTTCTTCCGTCGTCATCACCTTCATCACTTCATCACCTTATAACCACGGTCGATAGGGTCGCGTGCCCGTTCAGCTATAATGCTCTCCCGTCCCGCTTGATGTTGCGCTTACCGATGGATATCAAAACCTTAGAAGGCGATCTGCAATGTCGTGAGCTGCGCTTTGCCATTTTGGCCTCGCGCTTCAACGAATTCGTGGTCGAGCACCTCGTGCGCGGTGCGGTAGATGCATTGCGTCGCCATGGGGCTGCCGAGAAGCAGATCGAGCTGGTGCGCGTGCCAGGTGCATTCGATCTGCCGGTCGTAGCGCGTAAATTAGCGTTGAGCAAGCGCTACGATGCCATCATTGCGCTGGGTGCTGTCATCAAGGGCGCCACGGCTCACTTCGACTATGTCGCCGGTGAATGTGCGGGCGGCTTGGCTCGCGTTGCACAGGACACCGGTGTGCCGGTCGCCTTCGGGGTGCTCACGACGGACACCATCGAGCAGGCTATCGAACGTGCGGGAACGAAGGCCGGCAACAAGGGTGCCGACGCCGCAATCACGGCGATCGAGCTTGCCAATCTCCTTCGTCGGATCGAAGTCTGATAGCCACCAGTAGCGCATGCCGCGCTGCGCTTTCGAGTATCTAGACGCAGATGACTTCATCGACTCCCAAGTCCGGCCGCGGAACCCGCGGACGCTCGATCGCGCGGAAGCTGGCCATGCAGGCACTTTATCAATGGCAGCTCAATCACCAGACGCCGGCTGAGATCAAACAGCAATATCTCGAGGGCGAGGATGCCGCGGGTGCCGATCGCGAGCACTTCGAAGAGCTCGTAACCTCGTGCATCGAACAGAATGAAGCCATTTCGACTGCGCTAACCCCATATCTGGACAGGCCGCTCGATCAATTGGATCCGGTCGAGTCAGCGATCCTCATGATTGGGATGTTCGAGTTGCAGAATCGGCTCGATGTTCCCTATCGAGTGGTGATCAACGAAGCTGTGGATCTGTGCAAGCGGTTCGGTGCGACCGATGCTCACAAGTACGTGAATGCGGTCTTGGATCGCGCCGCAAAAGAGATACGCGCAGCCGAGCGTTCGTAACGCAGAATCGCGCGGACAACGTCCTAATGCGCCTCAGCAGTGCCAGTATCGGCAGCCGAACGTTTGCCTATGAGTCTTGGTGAGTTCGAAATCATTTCGCGGTACTTCGGATCTCGCCCGGCTCGTGAGGACGTGCGCGTAGGTATCGGCGATGATGCCGCCGTCTTGGATTCGCGCGTCGATAAGAAGTTGGTACTCGCGATGGATACGATTGTCGAAGGGGTGCATTTCCTGGCTGGAACTGCAGCGTCCGATATTGGCTATCGTGCTCTCGCGGTCAACTTGAGCGATCTCGCAGCAATGGGTGCGATTCCTTCTTGGATGTCGCTCTCACTCTCGCTTCCGCACGGCGATGCCTCCTGGCTTCAGGGATTCGCCAGCGGCTTGTTCGAGTTGGCCGATCGCTTCGATGTCCAGCTCATTGGCGGAGACACGGTGCGCGGGCCGCTCGTCGTAACGATCCAAGTGGGCGGCTGGATCGAAGCCGAAAGCTGGTTGACTCGCTCAGGTGCCAAGATAGGCGACGGTGTTTTCGTGAGCGGCACTTTAGGTGAAGCGGCGGCCGGCTTAGCCCTACTGCGTGATCGCGTCGCGAGCGGTTCCGACGCGGAGTACTTGCGCAGCCGCTTCCTGCGTCCGGAACCGAGAGTCAGCTTCGGCCGAAGCCTACGAAGCTTCGCAAGTGCGGCGATGGATGTGTCGGACGGATTGCTTACGGACTTAGGCAAGCTATGCAGCGCGAGTGGTTGTGGTGCGAGCATCGACATCGATTCTTTGCCCGATTCGCCGCCGATGCGGGCTTTGTTCGACGAAGAACAACGTCTGCAGTTTTCGCTGGCGGGCGGAGATGACTACGAACTATTGTTCACCGCGAGCACAGATCAGGTGCGTGAGGTGATGGCGGCTGATCGCTCCGGCGTCGGGATCACGCAAATCGGAGTCATCGATGAGCAAAAGGGCGTTCGCTGCGTGCGCAAGGGCGTGCCGCACTTCTTCAAAGACACCGGCTACGACCACTTCATGAGCGCGAAAGCGTGATCTGATGGCAATCCAGCCGGCCCGTCCCTCGCTCCTGCGCGATCCCGTCCATTTGTTGGCTTTTGGGTTTGGTGCGGGATTGAGTCCGTACGCGCCTGGAACGATCGGGACACTCATCGCAGTACCGATCGTGATTCTCGTGGCACAGTTCGGCTGGATTACGCATCTCGCGTTCGCGCTCGCCGCGTGTTTTGGGGGTGTGTACCTGTGCGGGGAGAGTGCGCGGCGCCTGGACGTTCATGACCATCCAGGGATTGTCTGGGATGAAATTGCCGGATATACCGTGACCATGTTGGCAGCTCCACCAGAACCTCGCTGGCTGCTGGCCGGATTTGTCCTGTTTCGGTTTTTCGACATCGTCAAACCCTCGCCGATCCGGGAGGCCGATCACAGTCTGCGCGGCGGGCTGGGAATTATGCTGGATGACATCATTGCGGGCATTTTCGCCGGAGCGATTCTGTTCGCGATCAAGCTTCTCGTGTAACCACCCAACGACACAGCACTTGTGAACTCACCGAGCGCCCAGATGCCCCAGCGCAGCGCGCCGCACGAGCAGCGCATTCCCGAACGTATCGGGAAATACGTCATCGTCAAGGAAGTCGGACGCGGCAGCACCGGTGTCGTCTATCTATCCCACGATCCGTACTATCGTCGCGACGTCGCGATCAAGGTCTATAACCTCGAATCGCACGATGAGGATCGCGCACGCGTTACGCGCAAGATGTTCCTGTCGGAAGCGCACATGGTCGGCATGCTGCAGCATCCGAACATCCTGCCGATCTTCGATGCGGGCGAAGAAGACGGCCACTACTACATCGTCACCGAGCACGTGCACGGCGCGCGTACGCTGTCGGCGTACTGCAAGCCGGACAATCTTCTGCCCGTCGATGATGTGGTCGAGATCATGTACAAATGCGCGAAAGCTCTGCACTACGCGCACAGCCGCGGCGTCATCCATCGCGACATCAAGCCGTCGAATCTGATGCTTACCCAAGCCAACGACGTGCGCGTGATCGATTTCGGTATCGCGCTGGTGTCGGATTCTGAAATCTCCCGCATCGATGGCATCGCAGGCAGCCCTTCGTATATGTCTCCCGAGCAGGTGCAATCGCTCGAGATCACGAACCGCTCCGATCTGTATTCGCTCGGTGCGGTGATGTACGAGATGTTGACCGGCTACCGTCCATTCCGAGGCGGCAATCTCTCCAAGCTCCTGCATCAGATCGTCTATGCCACAGCGCAGCCGATTCACACTCTGCGCCCCGAGATTCCCGAAGTCCTAGAGAACTGCGTAGCGAAGTCGCTGCAGAAAGATCCTGCGAAGCGCTTCCGCAATGGACTCGAGCTTGCCGCGGATCTGACCCGAGTTCATCAGACTCTTAGAGAAGGGTCCTCGAAGCTCGATCGCCAGGAGCAGTTCTCTATCCTTCGCACGCTGAAGTTCTTCCACGATTTCTCGCAGGCCGAGATCTTGGAGGTGCTACGCGCGAGCACCTGGCAGGATTACGAGCAAGGCGAGGAGATCGTCAAGGAAGGCGAAATGGATGATCGCTTCTACGTCATTGTGTCGGGCAGCGTTGCCGTGATGCGCGGTGGTAATCCCGTCGGTCAGCTCGATGAAGGCGATTGTTTCGGCGAGACCAGTTACGTTCGAGGCGCGAAGCGTCTTGCGACGATCAAGGCCTTGACGCCTGTAACGCTCATGAAGGTGAGCTCGACACTGCTGGAGCAGGGTTCCGCCGCCTGCCAACTGCGCTTCAACAAAGTATTCCTACGCAGCCTGATCAGCCGACTGCAGAGTCCGTCATAAGAAGGGAAGCGGTTGGCGGTTAGCGGTTAGCGGTTAGTTCAGAAGAAGAAAGCCGGGCTCGACCCGGCCGTGTTTTTTCGGAGTGGGGCAGTCGGGGGGCCGGGGTGGAGGATGATAGAGGGTATCCCGGGCCCCAATAACCGCGAACCCCCCACCCCGAAACGCGTCTTTCCAGGTGCATAGCAAAAAGCGCCAAAGCCG
>JAICPY010000206.1 GCA_025929585.1 Steroidobacter sp. | reverse complement strand
TACCTGCGGAGCTGGCGTGCCGCTCGAAGCAGTTGCCGCGACGCGGTAAAGCATGTTGTTGGTGTCATCGCTGAAAATCAGGTGACGGGTGACGGGTGACGGGTGACGGGTGACGGGTGACGGGTGACGGGTGACGGGTGACGGGTGACGGGTGACGGGCAAGAGTTTTCGTTTCCTGCTTTCAGTCTGTCAAGTGTTAGCTCCGGCGGCCAGACCGTTTCGGAGAGCCACGCGTATTCAAATGGCCATCCTTGGATACGGGACGTAAATGTTCGAGCCTACGTCGCGACAAGCACAATCGACATTCTTACCCGTCACCGGTCACTCGTCACTCGTCACCCGCCCCTCATCAAGGGACCTCCGCGCCATCATTCCGCGTTGCTGCATGCAAGAGGCACTGAAGGGTCATCGCATGCGGCGCAGAGACAAGGTTTTGATTACTGTAGGTGTGGTGCTGACAGTGCTCATCATTGCGCGCGCGTCGTTACCGATTTGGACGGAACGATTCATCAATAGGCAACTCGCCGCGATCGAGGGTTACGACGGTCGCGTCGAAGACGTCGATTTTGCGCTGTGGCGCGGCGGGTTTGGGATCGATGACATTCGAATCGTTCGCACGACTGCCGATCGCCAAACGCCATTTTTCGATTGCGAACGCATCGATGTCACCTTGGAATGGAAGAGTTTGATCAACGGCGCGCTCGCGGCGGAAGGCAAAGCAGTTCGTCCGGTGCTCAACTTGGTACAGGCGCGGACCAAGGAAGAATCGCAGATGGGCACGGAGACTAAATGGCCTACTGGTCTTGCCGACTACTACCCTTTCGAGATCAATACGTTTCGCGTCCTCGACGCCACGATCACTTTCCGCGCGCCTGGAATTCAATCTGAGGACGCACTGACTGCGAATCACGTGAACGCCGTCGTTTCCAATCTCCGTAACGTGGCCGACAGCGGCAAGGAAGCGTTTGCGAGATTCGAAACCAGAGGTGAGGTGCTTGGAAAGGCGCCGATGGCGATCAGCGGAAGTTTGGATCCTCTGGCTAAATCACCCACCTTCGATGTGAATATGGCGCTCGAGCAAGTGCAGCTCACGGATATCAATCCATGGCTGCGCCAGTTTCTGAAGGCCGACGCACAGTCCGGCACGTTCCAGTTGTATCTGGAGCTGGCCGCCGCCGATGGCGCCTTCAAAGGCTATGCAAAACCGCTGATGCAGAACGTCGACATGTACGGCTCCCAGGAAAACAACGACACGCTGTTGCGCAAAGTTTGGGAAGGACTGGTCGAATTCGCAGCGAACATTGTCGAGAACGAAGAAGAGGAGCAGGTCGGTGCACGAATTCCGTTCAGCGGCACCATCGACGATCCGCAAACGAGCATTTGGCAGACCATTGCAAGCGTGCTGCGGAATGCATTTGTGAGCGCCTTTGCTCGCTCCTTGGAGGGCAGCATCTCGATTCGCAATGTGCGCGAAAATCTGAGCGAAGTGAGCGATGCTTCTGGAATCGAGACAGCCGCAGATAAGAAAGAAGAGCGGGAGAAGGCGCAAGACGAGAAGAAACAGGAGAAGCGCGAACGAGGCCGCGGACCTCGCGCGTCAGGTTAAACGCTCACATTTCTCGGCGAATCTCGTACGTCGCGAGCCTCGCTTCGCATTGCACCGAATCCGCCGCGAGAAAACGGAACATTTTTGGGAAGTGCTGCCTCATGACTACGAGCAGCCCTAACCCTATCGCACCGAGGAACTCACATGGCTACCGCAATTCAATCGGGCGAGTCCCGCCCGCTCTCGCTAGTAACCGGCGCATCGAGTGGCATCGGATATGAGCTCGCACGCACGCTCGCCGAAGTCGGCTACGACGTGGTAATGGTCTCATCGAACCGAGAAAAGCTCTCCCAAGCAGCTCAGAACATTCGTACCGAAACACCGTCAGCCCGAATCGAGATCGTTCAGGCGGACCTGACTCGTGCGGATGAGGTACAGAAGCTATACGACTGCGTACAGTCGCTGAATCGCCCTGTGGACATCGTAGCGGCCAATGCGGGCGTGGGGGTAAATGGAGAATTCGCCGATACACCGCTCGAGGATGAAATCGCCTTGATCAATCTGAACGTCACCTCGCAGGTGCATCTCGTCAAGTTGTTTACCAAAGACATGCTCTCGCGCGGCGGCGGTGACATTCTCATCACCTCTTCGATTGCGGGAATCATGCCCGCCCCTTACATGGCTGTGTACGCCGCTAGTAAGGCGTTCTTGCGATCGTTCGGCGAAGGGATTCGGCAAGAGCTGAAAGATCGTAACGTGAACGTGACGGTACTCATGCCTGGACCGACCGACACTGATTTCTTCGATCGTGCAGACATGAACGACACGAAGGTTGCGCAGGGATCTAAACAAGATGCGGAAGAAGTGGCGGAAGCGGCTCTCAAGGCGCTCAGCGACAGTTCAGACCATGTCATTCCTGGCCTGAAAAACAAGGTTCAGGCAACTATCGCGAAGATGATGTCAGACCCTGCTCGCGCCAAGATGCATGGGTCGATGGCCAAACCACGACAGCAATAAGGGGAGATAAAGTGTGACGGGGTGACGAGTGACGAGGTGACGGAGTGACGAGGTGACGAGGCCAGATTAGGAACTCGACAACGCTCATCAATCTCACTTAGTCACTCCGTCACTCCCGCCGTGACGGTCCTCTATCGACGCTTTCTGCCTCTGAGAGCCAGTCCGAGCTTATAGACATGCTGACGCACGGCGCTTTCGCTGCGGCCCAACTCGGATACTACTTCGCGGATCGGATGTCCTTGTTTGACCATCGTGCGTAGCTGACGATCTTCTTGAGCTGACCAACGATCTTGCCGATCACTAGCGGCGCGCCCACGACCAGCCTTCTTCTTCGCTGCGCGCCCGCGCGTCGCTTGTGCTCCCGCCGTTCGCCCTGTTTTGCCTCTGCGCGCCGCGGGCCCGCGGCTCGATGTCTTTTGCTTTGCTCGTGCCATCGTAATCGTCCTCCGAAAAATGAAACCAATCGCAGTGCAGTGCAGGTGCCGCGACTTGCGCGATCCTATAATTGCGCGCGACAAATATCTATTCAGTAAAGCTTACGCGAATGTCTAAGACCGTGCACCAGATATACGTTCGATCGCTACGTCTATCAAGATGCGCAGGGCGGTGAATCTCACAAGATGCTTATCTTGCGCACTTTGTATAAGTACCGGATCAGCACATAACGAATCTTACATCGAGGCGCCTGATCGACAGCCTACACTGCCCGCCTCTGCGACCAGCATCGACCATCGCCAAAACTACGGGCTTTCGCTTGTGCACTACCGCTTTCGATCCACCTGCGATCTCCACCCTCTCTCAACACTGGTACGTAGATCCACGCAGTCTGGGCTTCGGGTGATCCAGATATTCATCGGGCAGTGCGCAGCCGACGCGTCGAGGTTTGGCGCATCCACGCAGACACGCAGACACGCAGACAAAGATCGTTTAAGGGCGGCACCCGCATCCAGCATCGAATGAATGGGCTGGGTAGTGCGAATCCCACATTCACGCCTAAGGGAACTTGCGTCAGTTCAATGCCGACGGCGGGCAAGGACTCTCTTCTTCGTACTGCTGGAGCTGCGCAGTCATATAGTCAACCGCGTTCAAGCTACAGCCAATTTGCGCTGACCATACCTGCAACGCGAACTGCTGCTCGATAGCTCGCAGCGAATTAAGTAAAAGCAAAGCATCCAGCATCGGCATCGACAATCGAAGCGGCTCGCCGTCATCTACGCAGTGCAGCGTGACAGTCCCGCAGATAGGCGGCTTGTCTTCCGGCACTTCGGCGGTTGCCGCCGCGGTAATCACATCGCGCGTATCTGCGAAATCAGCAATGGACATGACGCTCTCCACGGTTGTCCCCGGTTGTCTAAAAAACCCAACGCGCAATTTGGCTAAGAGGTCCATTACAAGCACTATCTTCATCTTCGTGAGCACCGTGAGTGCTCTCGAGCGGGCGGATGGTTCCAAATCTGGAACTGCGGTGAATGGAGGTTCGTTCTAACGGCATTCCCAACGGGAGAACGAGTGATGAACATCGGCGACATTATTGGCAGACGCGCACGCTTGATTGCGGCCGCATCCTCTCTGTTGGTTGCTGTCGCAGTGCAGGCTCAAACCGCGCCAGGCGGCGGCTCACCCACTGGCGCTCAACCTACATCTCCACCTTCGGCGCAGCCCGGACCCACACCTGGTGCGCAACCAGACTCCCCTCCCGGTGCGCAGCCCTCATCACCTCCCGGCACGAGTACGCCTGGAACGAGCACGACACGCCAACCTGCGTATCCGAGCTCCACCCCAGCGCCAGGAACGACACCTCAGCAGCGTGAACAGCAGCAAGGCACCACCACGTCGCCAGGAGCAGCCGGCACGGCAGCATGCAATCAGCAGGACCAGCTTGCTCGCGAGGAATGTTTGCGCCGTGATATGACCAATGACGACGATCGACCCGCGGGAGTAACACGCTCGATGCAGCAGCGTCGCGAGGAACAAGCGAAGCAAGCGCAAAGCGAAGCAGCTCCGTCACCGGCAGACACGAGCGAAGCTGCGCCTCGCAGTGACTCAACCGGCACGCGTCCCCGGACACGCACCGCCTCGAGCGCTACGGAAGCAACTAGTGAGCAAGACATCAGCGCTGAGAGTGAGGCCACCAACGAGGGGGATTCTCAATCCGACACTCTCGGCGGCGAACGCTGATCATCGACGCGGGTCGTGATTAGCGGGTCGCGGGTAGTAAGAGTAAAGGGATGAGCAAAGAAGGAACTCGCCGTTTTTGACGACCCGCTAGTCAGAACTCACGAAGACGCGGGTCGTGATTCGCGTATCGCGAAAGCCAGGGAAGACATGGGCCGACTGCGTCTCTGACGACCCGCGAGTCACGAGTCACGAATCACCCGAGGGAGGAAGTCTCCTGAACTGGCATTGCTGACACTCAATCCCTTGCAAGCTCGATGTATCTCTCCAACATGCGAGCGATGATCTTCGATGCTTCGCTCGCGCTGCCGTCGTTCCATTTCGTGGGAGCGGATTCCTCCATGTACACGCGCTGCGCAAGCTCGAGCTGAATGGCAAGCCGCCGCTGTTCGGGACGACCGTAGTGCTCGGTGATGTAGCCGCCCTTGAAGCGGCCGTTCAGCACGGCGCTGTATTTACCATCGCGGGTGATCAAATCGAGCAACGGCTCGGCAATCGCTCTTGGACACGACACATCGTCGCGCGTGCCGAAGTTGAACTCGGGTAACACCCCCTCAAACAATCCAGGTACCTCGCTGGCAACGGAATGTGCATCCCATAGCAGCGCGATCCCATGCTCTGCGTGAAGTCGCTCTAGCTCCTGTTGCAAGCAATCATGATACGGACGCCAATAGTTATTGATTCGTTCGGCGATCTCCTTCGAATCCGGTTCTTCATGCAGGTAAATCGGCTCCTCGCCAAAGGTCCGCGTCGGACAAACCGAGGATGTCGGAATCGATTCGTACAAGGGCTTCGAATCCGGCGCTCGATTCAAGTCGACTACATAACGCGAATAGTGAGCGATCAGTACAGAAGCACCTAACTCGCGCGCAAATTCGTAAAGCGAATCCACATGCCAATCGGTATCTGGGAGCGCTTGCGCCGCCAGCGTAAGACGTCTTCGCAACTCTATCGGCATCTCGGTCCCCGCGTGCGGAATGCTGATGAGCAGCGGCAAGGAGCCACGATGGAGGGTGTGAGTGGGCATCATCGGAACTGCGTTCCTCTTCGGTGTAGACGTGTAAGGTGTGGACGTGTAGAGGTAAAGCGGTCGCAGCTCCGTTCTAGCTTTAACACTTTACACGCGTCTACTCTCACACCATCGGAAGCTTCAATTCATT